>JBMNNU010000127.1:0-8994 GCA_050942695.1 Chloroflexota bacterium | reverse complement strand
GCGTTCAGCGCTCTCTTAGATATCCAGATTGTGTTGTTTTTAACCCGATACATAGGCAGCCCTCTCAGGCTTTTTGGTAGTCTCGGACTGATCATGCTAGCTTCCGGTGTATTTGCCGGTTCCTATCTCACGTTGCTTCGTCTTCAAGGCCAACATATCGGCACTCGCCCCCTGCTGTTCCTGTCGGTGCTGCTGGTTCTCTCCGGTTTGCAGTTGATATCCACAGGATTAATAGGCGAGATGCTACGTAACATTAGCTTCGACCGCCGATCCGACTATTCCGTTAGGACAATCCTGCACAGAGACGAAAGAATACAGACCAAGCTTCACGAAAACCAGAATGACTGCTGACTCCACGACCGCGCGTCGCCGGAAGATCTTCCGGCTTCTGAAATTGGTGTTTGGACTATCGATAATCATCTTCTGGGGCATCCTGGTACGACACTACTGGGATGAACTGCTGGTCAGGGAGTGGAGTCTTGACAGGGGGCTAGCAGGGGTTGTCACCCTGGCTTTCTGTGTGTACCATTTAGGATTGGCAATTGGCTGGGCGTTCATAGTCAAAGCGATGGGATATCGCTCACCCGCAAGCAGGGCTTCAGCGATCTGGCTGCTTTCGATGCCTGCTAGATACATACCGGGGAACCTGTGGCATATCGTCACGCGTGTTCGCATGTCAGCCGGTCACAAAATACCGGCCGAAGGGGTGCTAGCTTCCAGCACTGTAGAGCAAGCGCTGACGGTCCTATCTGCCACATTCTTGGGGTTGGCCTGGCTTCCTATCTTAGCAGACGACTGGTGGACAGGCTGGACCTTTGCTTTCCTGTTAGCCTGCTTATTTATTCTCCAGCCCCCAGTTCTACAATATATGCTCCGTTTAGCATCACGGCTTCTCGGCAAACCAATGGCTCCTTTCACACTAGATTACCGCCATATCATATCGATCTTTCTCTGGTATACCCTGGTTAACGCTGCCAATGGGGCGGCCTTCGCCTTTCTGGTAGCTGCCACAACTCCCGTCTCGCAAGCTCAGTTGCCATGGCTCGTCAGCGCCTACTGTCTCGCTTACGTAATTGGCTACGTTAGCTTTCTCACGCCAAGCGGGATCGGAGTGCGCGAAGTTGCTCTAGCGTCGATGATGGCTCTCTACATGCCGATGAGCCTGGCACTAACCTTCGGCCTGATTGCGCGCCTCCTCTCCATTGCAGGAGAAGCGCTAGCAGTCCTGTTGGTGGGATTGCCTCTATCCTGGCGTCCTCGGTTGGGGCTATGAGAACGAAACTCGCTTCCTACTGCTTGGTAGCTGTCCTGGCCATGCATCAGGTCTGTTGAGACTTACCGGAAGCGGCAGGTCTGGAGAATGGAGAGGGTTAAACACCTCGTTGCGCGTTCAACGGGTGTGGCGCCAACAGTGGCAAACGGCGGTGTAATCCCCACACAGCGGACACTGCTCGATGGCGCAGTCCCTGTGGTGGTAACCTCCCGTTTCGACACCGCAGTCGTCGCAGTAGTCGTTGTACGAGTAGGGCAAAGCTGGCCGCCGCTCGTCGCCATACGGGATTCGGGGGATCTTTCGGTTTCCGAGTTTGAAATGCTGCCTTACGCAGCTTTTTATTTCATTTATATCATGCTGGCAGTCGGGGCAAATCGCCACGGGATTGTCCTCGTTGTCAGTACATTTCGATCGAGTTATACCATCAAAAAAAGGGTGCAAACGACTTCTGGCGCGAAAACCTCAAGCACCTTCTGCAGTGAGAGATGGTTTGCCCGCCGCTCGACGCTGATTCTCGGCATCCACAAGTGCAATAGCCTTCTCTCTCGCCTCTTCGAACTCCAGCTCTTCCTTGGGAAAGCTGATGCAATACCAATCTCGCTGACCGGTATCTATAAGCTCAGCCTCTAATACGGTAGCATCTCGCCCGACCTTCTTCTGCCGGATACTGTTTTGCTTGAATCTATCTAAAGCTTGCAGGATAGCAACGTAGTTGCCCTGCGTTTGCTGCCAACGGATAATCGAAATTCTCTGCATGGTACATCTCCTCCTATCGTGCCGTCCTGTATGCTACATCCCATTTTACCATGAGATAGTGGCAGCCCTACAGACGCTCCTTGATCGCCAGTATTCCCGTCCGATAGTCGAGCGAGCAGGTCCTTCGACTCAAGCCAGCGCAACTGAAAACTCATCTCAGGTCTGATGCGACTCACGTCCGCCGAGAGATCAGAATTCTCGCGGGGCCGCCTAGTGATGGATGACTTTTCGGCCTCAGTATCACCTGTTGCGAGTTAGACTCAACTGTCTCCGAGCCTAAAGCATCGAAAACCCTCCTTCCAGGAGGAACGGATACGGCTACGTCCCTATCGCTTACCTTCGACCAGACGACGGTAAACTCGATCCCATCGTTCCGGCTCCCATCTACCCTCATCGTCTCGCTGGTTTCCGACCAGGAGATGCTGGAGAGGCCAGACAACAGCCTCGCCATATTGGTAAAGGAACGGTACGATAATTTTTTGATCAACCTACCGTTCTCGATCCCAACCAACGAGAAGCCGTCGTCGGCATCCATTAACGAATAGAAATAGAGCCGATCCATCATCCCCGACGCGATGGCCAGCGAGGTGATCTGCGGGATGTAGCCTTCAGCAAGCTGTTCATCAGTAGCTCTCTGCTGCCCCTCGTTTATCGATGGGTTTCCTACTTCCGCCAAATCGAACTTGAGGTCGTTGAGTCCGAGCCTAGCCATGGTTTCCCGCATCATGGTCAGCCTCTGTAAAAACCCATCGACCGGACCGTAGTAGTGGTCAACTACTCTCTGGAAGGGAAGGTACTGTGCGGACCCGTTCGCCCACTCTGGAAGAAGGGCGTAAAAGGTAGCGAGCAAGTTTTGAAGATACTCACCATGCCCGAAGTAGGCCATGCCCGGAAGAGAGATCTCCAGATCGTCGAGAGCGTACTGTTTCTTGATATCCCCGGCAGCCGCAAAGATCTTGACGAACTCCGGGATGTTATCGCGCCAGATGGCACCGGGGTCATTCGGCTCGTTTCCCAAGATGATAGTACGTACACCATATTCGTAGAGAGCGCGTACTATCCGGCCTACTCTCTCACGGCTCAAAGGTCGATCCAGCTCGACCACCGCAGTACCGTGGCAGCCGTTAGACATCGCCCAAACGGCGCGGTCAAATATCCGCCGTTGCACATCCTCGAGGTAATCATTGCCCCGAAAACCGCCGATAAAAGGGCTGTTGCCAAACAGCAGGAAGCGCTGTTTCCCATCATCAACAAATGCAGTGTAAGGTGATATTGCAAAACGAAAATTGCCGATATCTAACTCTTCTACTTCCTCCAGCATTGGCCAAAGGTTCAGCCCGATTCTCGATTGCGAAAGAGGGATGGCAGTCAGTAGTTGCTGGAGAGGGTTCGGCGCAGGGACTCCCATCTTCTGTACCGACTGCCGCCGGACTTCGCAGCTTGCCACCGCTTCATCTAGCGACCGGGCAGGGATATCCGAGGGCAGCATGTTTCCCCTGGCAACGCAGGCCTCGAGCATCTCTTTCTTGGATCGCTCTGCCCCCTCGCGGGTATCAGGGAGTTGGGTTTGGACCGGCGGGAGGGCTATTTGTCCAGAAACCCGGCCTCCAGGTAAAGCGGAGGCAGCAGATGGGCTTATGGCTGCCCCAGCGGCGAGCGCCGATATATAGCCAAGCAGTTGGCGACGACTGATTCCGTAGCGGCTCCTCGATCGATCCTGCAGTTCCATCCTCTCTAACCTTTTCCTCCCAAGCTTCCCTCTGTTACTGATCTTTGCACCGCGGGATAAATCCCGTGACATCTCGGATGCCCGCTCCATACCACGAGATGCATCTCGCGGTTTAGCGATCTATGCAGCGATCAGTCAGTGTCTCCTCCAAGGAGACCTATGATACCTCGACAGTCAACCCGACCTCACCACCCATACCCTACGCCTTTCTTCGTAGTACAAAACCATACCATTAGCCGATTCACAGGATCCAGCTACTATGTATATTACTGATCGCTGGACAGGTAGCTAAAGGCGGGTCCAGGGTGCGCATCACGGGGGTGTCCCCAAAAAAATACTTTCCTATGCGGTGGTCAATACCTATCGGATAGACTTAAGAAATGCATGGATATGTAACAAAGTGGAGGCAATGAGAATGGGATTGTTGAACAAAGCAGGCAAGGTCGCGGTTGCTCTTGGTGTGAGCGGCTTGGCCATCCTCGCCGGCATCAAGATGTCAGACGACCGATATGTAGATGGGATCTGGCAATATCTGGAGGTGCAACCGAAAGGTGAAAGGGTATTCACAGAGGAGATGGTAGCGGATTTACCTGATCCGGCGAAACGCTTTTTTCTCCATTCCATTCGACCGGGAATGCGAATCCCTTCCAAGTTCCACTGGGGCTACTCAGGTGAACTGAAACCTGGAAAGGAACTACCTTGGCTATCACTCAAAGCTGAGCAGATCTTAGTAAAGGATGTAGGCTTCATGTGGAAGGCTAGGGCCGGCAAAGGCCCTCTGCAAGTTACAGCCGCTGACCACTATCTGGAAGGCGAAGGCCGGATGCGCATCTCTCTCTTTGGATTGATCCCCATCATCAACGCTACCGACGCGGACATCTCCCGGTCTGCCCTGGGACGACTGGTGGTAGAGAATATTTCGATCCCCGGCGCTTTCCTCCCGTCGGATAATGTGCAGATAGAGGGCATCGACCAGGATCGTTTCCAAGTGACAGTCAGCTTACAGGGAGAAACGATCCCCATCACCATCACTGTTGACGAGGAAGGCAGGGCTAAAGAATTTACGATGCAACGATGGGGCGATCAGACCGACGATGGCTCCTACCGCTACATTCCCTACGGTGGCACCATAAGCGGAGAGCAAACCTTCGAAGGCTACACCATTCCCAGCAAACTGGCCATCGGTTGGTGGTATGGGACCGAGCGTTATGAGGAGGCAATCCGGTTCGAGGTTGACTGGGCTGAGTTCGAGTAAGTGATCGTTTTTCGCAAAACCCCTTGACACAAGGCCTACTGACATTTATAGTAATCATTACTATTACGATCGTGGTTTTGGAGGAGGAGCATTTCGTTGTCCCCTACGCGTAGGCTTCGGGCAACCTGCCAGCGCCGGATCATTCTCGAAGAGCTGAAAAAGGTGTCCTCGCATCCAACAGCAGACGAGGTGTACGAGATGGTGCGGCATCGACTCCCAAGGGTTAGCCTTGGTACCGTGTACCGCAACCTGGAGTTGCTGTCAGAGCACAACGTGATCCTGAAGCTATCGGGCGGCACGAAGATGCGATTCGACGGCAACGCTCAGCAGCACTACCACATTCGCTGCATCGAGTGCGACTGCGTAGATGACGTTCTCTTCAAACCCCTGCAGGATCTCGAGAGGGATCTTCGACCGGCAACAGACTTCGATGTGTTTGGCCACAGGCTGGAATTCTTCGGTTTATGCCCACGATGCAAACAGTTAGCCCAGGACCGTGGATAGTCCACGAGAAATTCGAAAAGGAGAGATAACCATGGATCTCAAGGGAACAAAGACTGAAAAAAACATCTTGACCGCTTTTGCGGGCGAATCCCAGGCGCGAAACCGCTACAGCTACTTCGCTTCGACGGCCAAGAACGAGGGCTTCGTGCAGATCGCCGACATCTTCGAGGAGACCGCCAACCAGGAGAAAGAGCACGCAAAGAGGCTGTTCAAGCTTCTCGAGGGTGGCGCAGTTGAGATCCAGGCAACCTTCCCTGCAGGCGTTATCGGCACGACGGCACAGAATCTAAAGGCCGCTGCCGAAGGGGAGCACGAGGAGTGGGAAAACATGTACCCATCCTTCGCGACGATCGCCGAGGAAGAGGGCTTTCCCCAGATAGCCAGCATCTTCCGAGCAATCGCGGTCGCCGAGAAGCAGCACGAGAAGCGCTACCTCGCCTTACTGAAAAACGTAGAGGACGGGACGGTGTTCAAGAAGTCGCAGCCCGTCGTGTGGAGATGCCGCAACTGCGGGTACCTGCACGAGGGAACAGAGGCACCTGCGGTCTGCCCGGCATGCGCCCATGCGCAAGCCCATTTCGAGCTGTTGGGCGAGAACTACTAAAAATATTCCCGACACCAAATCGCGAAGCAGGGCAGGGGAACCCCTGCCCTGCTTCGCAATCAATCGATACTTCGAATCTCAATCGGCGAGAGCCTCCCCTCAGATCCTCTGCAGAAACTGCTTGGCCAGCTTCCTGGTCTTGGGGCTGCTCGATTGAAGTTGCGAGGTCACAAACTCGAGGATAACGCCCTTGTCTGGAGCATCCTCGAAGTACTCGCTTAAGGCTTCGATCGCATAGCCTCTGGCCAACTCTCTCCGGTTAGGTGCCAGGCGAGGACCGTTTATGTTCGTCAACTCTTGCGTGATCCTGGATTGCAGGTCCGGCCTCGATCTGGCGATCTTGCCAGCGTTCAAAGCCGCGTGGGCAGCAACGACTACCGACTCATCGTCCAGGAGGTCGAAGTAATCCCTGAATGTACTATCGAACCTCTTCTCAGTATCAATCCGGACCAGATTGGCTATGATGTAGAGGGCGTTGTACTTAGCATGGCTTTTTTTAGACCGCAGCAATGTTGTAAAGTAATCCCATTGGTCGTAAAGCTTTTCGGGATGCCGTTCGCTCAAAAGCACCAGCACCTGGTGGCTAATGTACCGCGTTGCTTCGTTCCTGTTCTGCAGATCGATGGCCTGCAGCATCTCATTAAGCAACTCGCGGTTGTTGAGAGCAGCATCCATGAGAGCCTCTGGGGACATGTTTTCCTGCATCAGATCCAAGAGGTTGCTCATCATCACTCTCCAAATGACTGTCCACAGTAAAGGCGGTCTACAGGCTGTAATGGGGGACAGTGCTTCTACAGGAAATCATATCAGTAAACGAGCGTTGTGGCATCTAGCGTGCTTTCCATTGCCCTGCATGGGATGGCTCACAGAAGCGATAGTGGATGGGGATACTTTTATTAAGCTTTGAGCGCATCGAGGATCGACCTCGCCCAGGCCCTCACGCTGTCGCAGTAGCGATCGATTCCGCCAGCTATCACGTCTACGGCGGTTATGGTCCATCGGACCGGCGGATCGTATGAACCATGAATAGCGGCCGTGCCTTTGATCTTCCATTTACGGTTACGGGAGTCCAATTCAGTCTGCCTTCTTTTCCGAATCTCCTCTGAGGATACGCCTCGTTCAAGGAACTCGAACAGGAGTCGTCTGGCGTCTGCCAAGCTTTCAGGCGAGTAGAGGCTCGGGTGCTGGAGATGGTAGCTCAACACCATCAAGTGGTGAACCGCCTGGTTTCGCGTGTCTTCCCACTCCCAGGCAAGCATCTGGTGGAAGCAGTCCTGGCACGTTCTGCCGTTGTCCCAAGGCGCGCCGCATTCAGGGCATTCCCGTCGTTGATCCATTACCGACTCCAAGGAAAGCAAAGCCGTAGCTGCTTTCCTCTATTTTAACCCTGTACAATATCGGTTAGCGAACAGGCTGTCCTATTCGTAAGCTGCTTCGACGATAATGATTATCTGGATTCAATCGGTACAGTAATCCGATCTCTGCTCAATGTCGCTCTGGTAGGTTTCGTAGTATTCTCCGTCTATTGTTCAAATCTAGATGGAATCCTACCAGCTCTTCTTAATCCTCTCCCCCTATCCAATTAAATGCGTCGGCCTTGTACTTATTCTAGACTTCGGAACCTTGACAATCTCAGCGACATCACTATACTCGTGACGGTATAGTAATTGACCAAAATTGTAATTTAGTCAATTACAGGCTCAGGCAGTCCATTCGCAATAGAAAGGCGAGTAGTAGTGATGAAGAACGGCACATCCATCCCACTCAGCCTGCCGCTCAATTCCAGCGAGGCTACGCTGGAGCTGGTCGGTGGCAAAGGAGCCTCTTTAGCGAAGATGGCAGCGGCTGGGCTGCCGGTTCCACCGGGCTTTCACCTCACAACAGCGGCCTATCGTCTCTTCGTCGAGGCCAACCATATCCAGGAGCCGATTATCGACGCCGCGGCAGGAGCGAGCACCGACGACCCATCATCTCTAGAACGAGCGTCGGCAGCTATCCGGTCTCTATTCGATCGAGGCGCCATGCCAGAGGTTGTCGCTACGTCGATCTGCCGTGCGTATGCAGCTATGGGAGAGGGCGAGCTTGCGGTCGCGGTGCGATCATCCGCGACAGCCGAGGACCTTCCCGAAATGTCCTTTGCAGGCCAGCAGGAGACCTTCCTGAACGTGCGCGGCGAGCTGGCGCTGCTGGAGGCGGTGCGCCGTTGCTGGGCATCTCTCTGGACGGCACGGGCTATCGGCTACCGGCTCCGGATGGGGGTTGATAGTGGAGCAGTCGCAATGGGGGTCGTGGTCCAAGCAATGGCTCTGGCCGAGACCTCGGGCGTATTGTTCACGGCCAACCCGACAACCGGAGATCGTAGCGAACTAGTGATCAACGCCAACTTCGGGCTGGGCGAGTCGGTAGTAGGTGGTCAGGTAACGCCGGACAGCTACATAGTGGATAAATCCAACATTGCTCTCAAACAGGTCTCAGTCGGCACAAAGGAGTCGATGGTCATACCGGCAGATGGCCAGGGCACATCGGTCCAGGCCGTGGCTGAGTCGCGCCGAGCTGAGCAGGCGCTCTCGCCAAATTTGCTCCACGAGTTATCGGAACTCGCGATGCGGGTCGAGCAGCTCTACGAGGGCGTTCCACAGGACATCGAGTGGGCTGTGGCTGGTGATCGCTGCTGGCTCCTCCAGGCCCGCCCAATGACGGCGCTCCGTCCGGCGCCGCTACGCGATGTGCGCTGGGAACCCCCGACACCGGGCTCGGGCTGGATTCGCCGCCAGGTGGTGGAGAACATGCCAGAGCCGCTCTCCCCCCTGTTCGCCGAACTGTATCTTGAGGGGCTAGAGCGGTCAGCGGTAGCGATGCAGGCTGCTATGGGG
>JBMNNU010000126.1:0-9052 GCA_050942695.1 Chloroflexota bacterium | reverse complement strand
TATGACCCCCAGTTCGAAAGTGCTGGTGGCGGAGAAGTGTGAAGCCGACAGAGATGTGGCCGAGAAGCTCCAGATTCAGCAAGGGGATTGGGTTTACCGGATTAAAAAACTTCAATTAGCTAATGGTGAAGTAATCGCGCTATTCGATAGCTACTGGATTCAGTATATTGGCGAGCGGCTAGCAAAGCAAGAGCTAGCTGAAACGGGGATATTCTTGATAGTCGAGGAGCAGTTGGGAGTGCAGTTGGGAGAGGCTGAAGCAACCGTTGAAGCTGGAAATGCTAGTGCTGAAGAAGCAAGGCTTCTGGGCATTCCGAGAGGTGCTGCTATCCTGATAATGGAGCATGTTATCTACTCCATGGATGGACGTCCCATCGATTTTTCCCGCCACGTTTATAGAAGTGACAAGTATAAGTACAGGATCAGGCAGGTCCGAACAACTCGTCGGCCCCTTGGAAATTCGAGGCTTTTTACGCAGGGTAATGCGAAATGATAGCGAAGACAACTAGAGCAGACTATCGATTTGCCCGAGCGGGTTCGGATTACCCTTTGAACTCTGTCTCCCCGTTTTAGGATACGAGGATCAGTCAAGGCCGATCTCAAAGACGATCGAGAGCTCACATGGAGGTAGAGGATGGCTATCAATGCTACCGTGACATTTCAGGACAAAGTCAGGTTTGAGGGTTGGGCTGAGTCTGGACATAAGGTGATAATCGATGGCCCCCAAGAGGCTGGAGGTGAGAATGCGGGGTTCCGCCCGATGGAGTTGATGCTGTTGGGATTGGGTGGGTGTATGTCCTACGATGTCAACATGATCCTGAAGCGGATGAGGCAGAAGGTCACCGCTTATCGTATGAATATCGAAGCCGAGAGAGCTGATGAACCACCTCGGGTATATACCCAGGTGAAGATGGAGCACCTAATTTCGGGAGAGAACCTCAATCCCGATGCCGTTCAAAGGGCTATCGATCTCGCTGAATCTACCTATTGCTCGGGTTCGGCCATGTTTGCTAAGACGGCAAAGATCATAAACACCTTCAAGATTCTCGACAGTTAGGGTATCCAGAAATATTTAATAAATGTCCACGGATGATTTGTTGGGCAGGAAGTGAAGCGGCCGGAAGGCCTAACTGCTAGTAACCCCCAAAGCGTCCGTTATATCAACGACTCTTTCAGCCGCTGCACATTTGCTGAGAGCTAGGGCGCGGTTTTTCCCAAGAATGCTCTTGCCGGGCAGAGGATACTACCGGTCTACTCGTAGACATAGCCTTGAAGGCCGGTGGTAGGTTGGGGTAGGCCGATACAGCCGCTGGCTTTCGGTCAATCAAGATACCCTCAGACAAGCCACGACCCGTAATAACCAAATTTTCCGCCTGGCCTTAGTGGCCTCTTTCAGCCAACCTCCCCGCTTTTACAGCAGTAAACTCCCATCCAATCACTTAGTTCAATACCTGCAGCCACTTCCTGGTCCTCTTAGTTCAACATTACTGCCTTCTCCATGGGCGACATTTTCTCTGAGCGGTTAAACCGGACATTTTCCCTGAGCAGTGACAAGACAACGACAAAATACTTGACAGGATGGCTGGGATCGAATACGATGGCGCCAGTTCAACCAAAAAGTGCACTAAAGCACAATTGCATATTGGCATGTGATTTTTGTCAACGGTGATATGGCTTGCGTTCTGACATCTACCGAATTTGGTTTGGATTGTACTCAGCGGCTTCTGAAACTTTCTGCGAACTGTCAGAGTAGTGTTGATGGCAATCAAAGGTGAGCAGTTGATAGTCAACGCATCATAAGGAGGAGGACAATTTGGGAAAAAGTAAGGTCTATGTAATCGGCATCGATCAGATGGTTCTGCCCCTTACGAAGCATTTCATCGAGGAAGGATCGGTTCCCAACATCGCAAAGCTGTTCGAGCGCAGCTCCGTTGGTCAGGCTTTGGCCAACTACCCATGTTGGACACCTAATAACTGGCAGGTGATTGCCACCGGCGCAAGCACAGGTACCCATGGCGCCTCTCAATGGTTCATCCGTATGCCGGATGGCCAAGATGTCTCCTCCCTCACCAGTATCGGGATTAATGCCGAGACCATCTGGGAGGCGGCGGAGCGTCAGGGGCTGAAGAGCGCTGTGCTGCACTACCCTGGCTCGATGCCCTCCCGATTGAAGAACGGCTACGTCATCGACGGAAACGCCGGACCCGCCTTCGGCGCCTGCCCCTTCGAGCTGGCCACAGCGGAGGCCTACACGACAGACCGCAACGTAGAAAGCGACAGCCTAAAGGAGGTGGCTCTCAGGCCGGCGGATGGCTGGAAGAACCTCCCACAAGGGGATACGCAACCCCCTTTGTCCGCCACTATTCCTATTAGCGCTAAGGAGAAGGAGCGCTCCCAAACCTGGCAGGTGGTGGCGCTAGCTGGCTCCGATGGATACGACCGCATCGTCGTTTGCCGAGAGAAGGATCTGGAGACTGCTATCTGCGAGAGCAAGCTGAACGAATGGAGCGATTGGGCAACCGTATCCATGGGGGATCGCCAAGGTACCGTTAGATTCAAGCTGACCGCCCTTTCCCCTGATGGGAAAAATATGAAGCTTTACCGCTCGCAGATCATGCCGGTGGACGGTTTTTCTGATCCCGACGAGATCGGAAAAGAACTAGTCGAGAAAATCGGCCCTTACCAAGAGTACGTCTCCCAGATGTTTAACATTCTTGGGATAATCGACTACAAGACCTGCGTGGAAGAGGCCGACTACCAGGCTCAGTGGTTCGCCAAAGCGGCATTGTACTTGACCAAAGAGAAGGGCTGTGACCTCTTCTATTGTCACTGGCACTTCCTGGACGATGTAAACCATTTCCATCTAGCCCATCTCGATCCCACTTGGCTTCGCTATGATCCCCAGGAAGCGCCCAAACACTGGGACATGGTACGTCAAGCCTACCAGGCTATCGATCGTATGATGGCTACGCTGCTAGAAGGGATCACGGAGGATGACTACGTGATCATGATCTCCGACCATGGTTGCTCTGCCATTAACCGGTCGGTGTTCATGGAGCGATTCCTCTTTGAGAAGGGGTTCCTAGTTTTCAAGGATCCCAATACCAAGAAGACCTGTTTCACCCATGGTTGGTACGACAAGATCGACTGGGATAGAAGCAAGGTTTGGCTCCACGAGGGCGTGTTCCTAGATCCCTTCAATATTTTTATTAACGCCAAGAGCAAGGATGAGTTCGAGCAGATCCAGAATGATCTCATCAGGGAGCTACGTACCTGGGTAGACCCCAAGTTGAACCGGACTCCCGTCGCCCTCGCTCTTAGCAAAAGGGACGCGGAGCTGATTGGTCTCTGGGGGGATCAGGTAGGTGACGTGGTCGTGGTGCTGGATACGGGATACACCATCGCCAAAAAAGAGGGGCCGCAGCCCTTGGGTGACAATACCGGTCAGGTGGCGGCAGGCCACGGTCGGATGATTCCAACCAGCGAGACAGCTTACGGTACAGAGAAGGCGATCTTCTCCATAGCAGGACCCGGCATCAAGAAGGGGTATCAACGACCGGCGGACAAACTCGGTCACATTAAGCTGATGGATGTTACGCCCACTCTATGCCACCTGCTAGGTATCCAGCCGCCAGCCCAGAGCCAGGGTGCGATTGCCTACGATCTCATCGAGGGGCACGAAATGGTGCGGGAACGTCCAGCCTCGACGCCCCAATACGGGCCGACAAAACACTACAAACAGTGGATGCAGGACTACCTCTACGAGTGGGGTCTGTTGAAGGAGGAGACAGTACCCTGCTAGGAGATATTCCTAGGGTGTAAGGGCTGGCAGTTCTGCTAGCCCTGGGACTTCGACTATATGGCAACCCATGTCGATTCCTACAGGACAGTAGTTGTAGCGTTCAGTATCGAAAAAGGAGACAAAGGTGAAACGAGCGCGTTTTGTCCTAGTAGCTATCCTTGGCGTGGCGAGTCTTCTTATGGCGGGATGTGGTCAGGGGGCGCCTGCTCCAACTCCCACCACCAAACCGCCTGCTGCTCAAGCGAAGGCGGAGGAGCCCACGAAAGCCCCAGCACCAACAAAAGCTGCGGAGCCGATCAAGCCAGCCGAACCCACCAAGGCTTCGTCTCAACAGCCTGCGGCCTCCAAGACAACGGATTTCCCTCAAAAAGGCAAATACATTAATCTCATAGTTCCATGGCCGGCTGGAGGTTCTAGCGATGTTAGTGCCAGGCTTCTGGCGGCTGGTCTTGAAAAGGAAATGGGGATTCCCGTGAATGTGGTCAATAAGGGAGGTGCCAGTGGTCAGGTAGGCACTACGGAGTTGGCCAAAGCTAAGCCTGATGGCTACACCATTGCCTATAGTGTTATGGTACCTATCCTTACTACCTATCTAGATCCGGATCGCAAGGCTGCTTATGGGCGCGAGGATCTCCAGCCAGTGGCGGTGCACAGCATAGAGCCCGGCAATCTTTCGGTAAAACATGATAGCGAGTTCGGGGGGTTAAAGGACTTCATCGAAGCAGCCAAAGCTAACCCTGACGAGATCAAGGCTGGTTCTCCAGGGATGTGGACTCTCGGCCACCTGATAATTCTCGAACTGCAGAGGGTGACAGGCGCAAAATTCGCCATCGTTCAGTTCGAGGGGGGTGGTCCTACAGCCGTTGCTGTAGCTGGAGGGCACGTGCACTCTACCTCTGGAAATCTCGGTGATGCCATGCCTCAGATTCTATCAGGGCAGCTACGCTGCTTGGCTGTTCTGGATAAAGAGCGCAATCAGTACCTGCCAGATGTAAAGACGGCGGAAGAGCAGGGGTATCCAGCCTATTTCTCCTCACCATTGGGTGTATATGCCCCAAAAGGCACGCCCAAGGAGATCGTTGACATCCTGAGTGGAGCCATCAAGAACGTTCTAGAGACTGACGAGCACAAGAAAAAGATGGCAGAGCAGAAGAGAACCATCGCTTATAGGGACTCGGCGTGGTTCGACAACTGGTGGGGTGAGGCCGAGAGTCAAGTTAAACTCTTGATGGAATTGGGTAAAACGCAGTAAAGCCGGTTAGAACAGATAGCCTGTATCATTTCCCCTGCCCATCCTCCCAAAAGGTTTATCGGTGGATGTGTAACCAAAAAGGGGGCTGAGTCCAACCTCAACAGACCCAGCCCCTTTTGGATTTTTTTATTCAGCCTACAGCCTTGATTGACTCCTCAAGGATGTCCAGCCCCTCCTGAATCACCTCTTCCTCCGCTACCAGGGGCACCAGCACCCTGATTACATTGTCGTACAGCCCGGCCTTGATGGTGATCAACCCCCGTTTGTAGGCCTCCTTGAGTATGGCGCTGGTCTCCTTGTCGGCCGGCTCCTTCGTCTTCCGGTCGCGCACAAGCTCTATCGCGAGCATGGCGCCTAGCCCCCGCACATCCCCCACGATCCGATATCGCTCGTGGAAGGCCTCGAAACGGGCTCGCAGCGCCCTGCCGATAGCCTCGGCCTTGGCCGGGTAGTTCTCCCGCTCCATGATCTCGATCACTTTGAGAGCGGCCACGCAGCTCAAGGGGTTCCCGCCGTAGGTGCCCCCCAAGGAGCCCAGGTGAGGCGCATCCATCAGCTCAGCTCTGCCGACGACAGCGCTGATAGGGAGACCGCCACCCAGCGATTTGGCCAGGGTCATCAGGTCGGGCTCCACCCCGCTGTGCTCGATCGCGAACATCTTGCCGGTTCGCCCGAAGCCAGTCTGGACCTCGTCGGCGATCAACAGGATACCGTTCTCGGTGCAGTACTGTCTAAGCGATTGGAGAAACTCCGGAGGGGGCACGATGAAGCCGCCCTCGCCCAGCACCGGCTCGATAATCACCGCGGCCACCTTGTCTGGGGCTATGCGGGATTTCAGGGCTGTGCGCAGGAGAGAGAGACACTCGACTCCGCAGGAAGGGTATTCCAAGTGGCAGGGGCATCGGTAGCAGTAAGGGGCCGGCACCTGGTACACCTCCGGGGCCGCGGGGCCGAAACCGTACTTGTAGGGATCCACCTTGCCAGTCAGGGTCATGGTCAGCATGGTGCGGCCGTGGAAGGCGCTGTCGAAAGCGACGATACCAGGTCTTCCCGTGGCGTAGCGTGCGATCTTCACCGCGTTCTCCACAGCCTCGGCGCCGCTGTTGACCATCATCGCCTTCTTGGCGTGGCTGCCGGGGGTGATCTCGGTGAGCCGCTGGGCCAGCTCGATGTAGGATTCGTACATCATCACCGAGAAGCAGGTGTGGAGGAATCGCTCTGCCTGCTCCTTGATCGCCTCTACCACCTCAGCGTTTGCGTGGCCTACGTTGAGAACGCCGATACCACCGGCGAAGTCGATGTAGCGGTTGCCGTCTACATCCTCGAGGAGAGCCCCCTTTCCGCGGGCGGCGAAGGTGGGTACCGAGGTGCCGATTCCCCGAGGCACGAAGCGAGCCCTTCGCTCTGCCAGCACCCGACCTTTTGGCCCAGGGACCTCTGTTTGCATCTTAGCTATGCTTGTCGGACTTGCCATACCCTTTTCTCCCTATCGAATCGTTATCTCTACTTGGTACGCGAAGATAAGTCGCTGAGATCATCTCCCCTCTGGGCTACGCTGTCAGGCTTTGGCGGCTGCCGAGCTGCCGGCAGGCGAAAGCGGAGAGAGGCCGTAAATCGATGCTACTACAAGGGTGGCCAAAAGTCAATAAAATTGTATTTGTTCGCTCAATCTCTCCAACTTGCCCCGTCCGTTTCCTCCACATCGTCCATTCCGTACACCCCTCTCCCAATTCATCCCGCAACAGGTCATATTTTCAATGAAGAAGCTCTTGACAGCCGAGCCCCACAGGTGTACTGTGTTCAGGACGTCATAACGACATATTGTTATGTCGAAAGCCGTTACCCGGCGGCGCCCGGATTGCTCGGATGCATCAATTAATACCTATCAAGTAATGGCTGGTACCAACCGGCGTTTAATCGCACATCGCAGCGAATAGCAGAATCGGGGGGATGCTTACCGATGAACCACCGTGAGCGCGTCCTCAGCGCCCTCTCTCGCGAGGGCTACGATCGAATCCCTGTCAGGCACGAGGCCGAGCCGGTCGTCAACTCCCAATTGATGGCGTTCTTCGGGGTTTCAGACGAACTGTCTCTCCTGGATTGCCTAGGCGACGATCTGCGGTCGATCCAGCCCGTATACCTCGGTCCAAAATCCAGGCTGCACCCCGACGGCACCATCGAGTTCGGCTGGCCCACCCGTTTGTGGCCTGTCGGCGCACGCTACAGATATGTGGAGGTTCCTGGGGGCGCGTACGCCGAGGTGGTCCACCGCCCTTTCGAGGGTATCGAAGACCCCGACGAATTAGATCGCTTCACCTTCCCCAGCCCCGATTGGTTCGATTACTCCACTATCAAAGCCCAGTGCCAGAGATGGGGCGATTACGCCAGATACCACGGCAAGGCCGGGGTCTTGGACTTCATGAACAGCCTGTCTCACGTCAGGGGGATGGAAAACGTCCTGATGGGCATCGCAGTCGACGACCCGGTTCTCCTCAAGCTGATGGACATCAAGTTCAAGTTCCATCTGGAGATGGTCGAGCGGGTGCTGAAAGCGGCAGAAGGGTTGATAGACATCGTCTACTGTGGGGAGGATCTTGGTACCCAGCTTGCCCCGATCATCAGTCCTCGCAGCTTCGACAGGCTCTTCGCCCCGAAGTTTGGCGAGTTCTTCGACATGGTTCACCGCTACGGCGCCAAAACCATGATGCACTCCTGTGGTTCCGTGCGCCCGCTGCTACCTAGGTTGATAGAAATCGGCCTGGACATACTCCAGGTGGTCCAGGTGTCTGCGGCCAACATGGATCTCCGCGAGCTGCACGCGGAGTTCGGCAGCCGCCTTAACTTCTGCAGCAGCATGTGTGTCCAGACCACTTTGATAAATGGAACGGTTCAGGATGTGGAGCGGGAGGTGCTGCTTCGTCTGGAGCTGTTCCGCGACGGCGGGCTGATCCTGGGGCCGAGCCACGCTATCCAGCCGTCGACCCCACTGGCGAATATCCTGGCCATGTACCGCACAGCGGGTAGCCTGGCCAGTTAATAGATAAGGAGACCATTGATGAGACTCGACCGGTCCAGCCATGTACCGTTGTATGCGCAGCTCCGCATACAACTGGTCCAACAGATTGAGAAGGGGGCTCTCAAACCGGGTGACACCGTGCCCACCGAGCAGGAGTTGATGGAGCGGTACGGCGTTAGTCGTGCTACCGTTCGGCAAGCAATGGGCAGCCTGGTACATGAGGGACTTCTCTATCGGCAGCATGGGATCGGCACCTTCGTGCGCCGCAAATGCATCCGGCAGGAGCTAGGTACCCTGACCGGTTTCTCCGAAGAGATGATCCAGCGAGGCCTAGTTCCGAGCACCAAGCTGATCTCGGCAGAGATGGTGCTGCCGGACGGCGAGATCGGCGCCAAGCTTTATCTGGCAGAGGGCGAAAAGGTACTGCGTATGGTTCGCCTCAGGCTCGCCGACGGGGAGCCCATGGCACTCGACATCTCTCAATGCCCCGGTGATATCGGCGAGAGATTGATGGAGAGAGATCTGGAGCAGCCGCTCTATACGCTGATGGAAGATGAGCTCGGGATAGAGCTTGATCGTGCAAACCAGACCATCGAGTCCACAATTGCAGATGAGTTCGTGGCTCGGCACCTCGGCATACAGAAGGGCAAACCGATCCTGTTGATGATGAGGGTTGCTTACTCGATCAGCGATAGGCCTGTGGAGCACTCCACAACTTACTATCGCGCAGATCGCTACTCCTACCAGGTGAGCCTCAAGAGGAAGCCGAAGGGAACAGCTTATTGAGTTTTGACGCTCACAGGCACAGAGTAGCAGGCAACAGGCGCAAGGGAACAGCACCTAGCACTCAGCACTCAGAACAGGACTCAGGACCCAGAGAGAGGAGGTGGTGTCTAGATCTAATGACGACAAACCGGGAAATATCCGGGTGTAATAGGGGCGACAGTGAATGCGCTCCGGGATTGTGGCGTCTAAGTACTCG
>JBMNNU010000125.1:0-9088 GCA_050942695.1 Chloroflexota bacterium | reverse complement strand
GAAAACGGCTGTTAGGCCGTCATTCACACCGTAAATGGCGTCACCGATCCAACTTCCACCCTTCCCGTGCCACTTCTCGCGGTGAAGTATAGCCTCCAGTCGGCTCTGTGGCTCCCGAACAGGACCGTACATCAAGTGGAGAGTTCTGGCGTGGGAAGCTTCGTCCCGAGCCAGTTCCTGGAGGATTTCGTTTATCGCTTCATCCCCCAGATCGCGGGCCTGAGCTTCGTATTCCCGCACATGCTCTTCTTCCGCTTTCTCGGTCTTTCGGAGAGCTGCGTCCAGGTCGGCGACCTTAGCAGTCAGAAGTACGGATCGTGAGGGCTTCACTGCAGCCTTCTTAATGGTTGGATCTTGGCCTCCTAGCTCGATGATCCGCTGAGACCACTTATTAGCATGGCGCTCCTCAGCCTCGGCCAGCTTTATCAACAACGATTTGCGCCGCCCGTCTTTCTCCATAGCTGCTAATTCGCGGTATGTTGCGGCCCCCTCCATCTCGGCACGCCAATTATGCTCCAAGGTTTCTAACAACCGTTCTTTTGGATTATTACTTTTCATGTATGTAGCTACCGCCTTTTCCCTTGGATCATTTGACCGGTTATCCGCATGCTCAACTGCCCCATCAGTTGAGCGGAGGATCTCTCATCGCTCATATTGTCTTCCAGAAGTGAAACGATCTGAGTTTGCCCCAACTGCCGCGCCTTCTCCACCAGCCCCATATAAGCGGCTACTTCGTAATGATCCAGCTTCAACACCATTCCCAGGCTGTACATATCGATGCTGTTTTGATTCGGGTTCTGCTGCATGAAATCCTGAAGGTCATGCTGCATACAGTCTACCGCATGGTCGGTGATGTTCAGAGGCCGTGCGTTCAACAGCCGGAAACACTCCTGAACCCTGGTTATCTGTCGTTGTATTTCAGGGATCTCTTGGCTGAAGCTTTGTTTGATCTGCTGGTCTTGGCACATCTGCTCCAATCGAGCCATCATCTGCAGCTTTGATTGCTCAACTGAAAGGATTGTGCTGAGCTCATATAAAAATAGATCCATGGGGGTCGTGATGGCCATGGGAAGACTCCTTTCTGCTTACTCTGGAAGGCTTTTAGAATCTTTGAAGCAGAAAGGAGTCCGGCAAGAAGGGTGCCAGGTTGGTAGATCTAGTAGCCTAACTCCTCGTTTACAAGTATCACCGTCAGATCGGTCAATGTCGGCTTGCGCTCGATGATTGTGACAGCCCTGCAAAGCCGGCCTGGGCTATCGCAATCGGTGCAATAACCGAGTTCCGCGCAGGGGGTCTTTGCTCCCAATCTCCGGGCATTAGGGGGAGTCGCGATGTTTTTCGCCCGCCAGATTCCTTCGGAGACGTCGCGGACGATTTTGTTACCCCCGACGATCAGGATAACCTTTGCCGGGCCGAAGATCATCGACGATACCCTGTTGCCCGTCATATCGATGTTCACCAGCTCGCCTTCTCGGGTGACGGCGTTTACGCTGGACAGGTATACGTCTGCCGATTTTGCTGACTGCAGGATCTGCAGTCGCTCTTCCTTAGTGATATTCGGCTGCCAGTGCTGAAAGACTGTGTATCCCGACTCCTGCAAGGCTGATAGCAGCCCGATTTGGCGAACCGTTATGGATCCCCCTATGCCTACCGAAGCCCCCGCGGGGATCATCTCCAGAACCCGGTGCCTCGCCTCCTGGCTGTCGGCTACCCAGGCTGCTTCCATACCATGTTTTTGGAGCGCTTTAACGGTCTGCTCCAGGGCTTGCTCGCCCCACCATTTCATGTTTTCGTCCATCGTCCCCCTCCCAGTCGCCTGATTGTGTTGTGTTGGCAATGCTATAAAGATATCGGGATAGTATCAAACTGTGGCCTGTGTGATCCACTATTTGATCTGTAAGAAGCAATAATTAGGTACAGGTGTCAATCTATCTTGGAATAACTAGTCCTGTATGGGGATAAGTACTCCTCTCCGTGTGGATAACTAGTCTTGTTTGTGGATAACCTTGCACAGAACCGAGTAGGGCAACCGTAATTCCTTCAGCGCCACGACCGCTCTTTTGGCCCGGTTCATCGATCGGCCGCCTGGGTTTTCCTCGTCTCAGGAACACCGAGGATAAATGGTATGGATAGCATCGATGCTAGGACGCTAATACCCAGAGCTGGCCCTAAACCTAGCCAGTCGGCCAGGAATCCAACTACGATCACCGTGGCGAGCGAGCCCTCGAAAGAGAGCAGAGACCAGATCCCGGACGCGGTACTGCGATTGTTGGGCATCAGCTCCTGGAACAGCGCCAACTGCACGGGGGTTGCGCTGGAGATCATAGCGCCGCCCATAGCTAGCACCGCGAGTCCTCCTGTCGACTCAGGGGATTGGAGTGCAAAGTACAGGAGAGGGCCTGAGAGCAACTGAGACACCACCAGCGTCGTTTTCCGACCCTTCATATCCGAGAGTATCCCTCCTCCCAGTGCCCCCATAGCGCCCCCTAACTGGTACACAGTCATGGCGAAACCGGCGAACAGGATCGTCATGCCCTCGTTGGTGAGGAAAGTGGGGTAAAAAGTGGAAAAGCTGATCATTGCTGTGGAACGGAAGAACACGAACCCCGAAAGGAGTAACAGCGATCGGCGCTGAGCCATCATTTCTTTCCAGATGCTGGGTTTGGCGGTTTTACTGGGCTGTCTCGTTTCGGTGTTTCTCAAGCGCCAGTAAAGCAGCAGCGAAACGAATACTCCCGGTATAGCTGCCACACAGCTCATCTCCAACCCCAACCAGGTAACCAGTGAGGCTATGAAGAGTGGCCCGAGGGTGAACCCCAACTTTCCGCCGGTCATGTAGATGGAGGTGCCTTTGCCCCAGGTGCGGCCGCTCATGCGGGTTACCGTCGCTGCAGATGCAGGGTGGAAAGAGGCGTGGCTGAGCCCCGCCAACGCCAACAGCACGACTAGAGCTAGATAGCTTGGGGCCAAGCCCAGGCAGCTCATACAGATCGCGGTTACGGTAGGGGTGCAAATGACGAAGAACTTGGTATCGGTTCGGTCTGCCCAAGCCCCGATCAGTGGCTGCATCAGCGACCCTGCTCTGAAAATGGAAGCGAGAATCCCCGCCGCTGCTAGCGGTATGCTCAATTTCTCGATCAGGAGCGGCAGCAACGGCGCAAGGAAGGCCGTGTAGGTGTCGTGTCCCAGATGAGCGGCACCAAGGGTCAGGACGGTAGCGGTGTTGAAGCCGTTATCTTTGCTCGTTTCTTGCTGCTGTGATGGCCTCAACTCCACCTTAGGTTGATCGATATTACCTTCAGCCATATCACCTGAGTCCTTCCCATAGCCGCTGCCGGGTGAGCCACAATTTCCAGAAAAATCATTGGTTTCGACGCCTGGCTATTATGGTCGTTTACAAAATAGCGATTATTTAGTCAACGATCATCATAATGGATCAGGCCGATCGCTTTAGCGTCGGGCGACGGGTACAATAATCGAGCCCGTAATCTGGGACGCAACCCTTCCGCAATTGCGGTAGGATCGCGCACACAGATCTTGCAGCCGCACTTGAAGGGGCGCGGCTGCGTCTATGGTTGTTAGTTGTATCAGAAGCTATGCCAGAGATGGGCGACCATGTACCTCGGAGTGATATTCCTGGATCGTCTTTACGGCCAAACCCTTCTTGATCAGCCGTTCGATTCCAACAACCGCTGCCGAGGCGCCCTGAAGGGTTGTGATGAGCGGCACACCGTAGAGAACGGCTGTAGATCGAATGGATACCTCGTCCTGTCGCGGGTGTTTCCCTGATGGGGTGTTAACGATCAGTTGGATCTCGTGGTTTTTGATCATGTCTACGATGTTTGGCCTAACCCCGCTGCTCACCTTGTTCACTGCATCCACGTCGATCCCCTGGCTTCGGAGAAAGCGGGCCGTCCCCTCGGTGGCTACGACCTTGAAACCCAGGTCCACCATTCGCTTCACTAAGAAGAGAGCAGGCCGTTTGTCCATGTTTTTCAGGGAGAAGAATACTGTCCCGCTGGTTGGGAGCGAGCAACCTGCTGCCATCTGACTCTTAGCGTAAGCAACGCCGAAGTCGGAGTCGATACCCATTACCTCGCCGGTCGATTTCATCTCCGGCCCCAGCACTGCATCCACCCCTGGAAATCGAGAGAAAGGAAAAACTGCCTCTTTGACCCCTACGTGGTCGAACTTTACTTCTTGGGTAAACCCGATCTCCTTCAGCGTTCGACCGCACATGACCTGTGTGGCGATCTTCGCTAAAGGGACCCCGGTGACCTTCGACACATAAGGCACCGTGCGCGATGCTCGGGGGTTCACTTCCAGAACATACAGAACGTTATTTCTTATGGCGTACTGTACATTCATCAGGCCCTTGACCCCCAGCTCAAGCGCCATCGCAACTGTCTGCTTGCGGATCTCATCGATCTGAGCCTCAGTGAGGGAGAAGGGTGGCAGGCAGCAGGCTGAGTCGCCGGAGTGGACGCCGGCCATCTCGATATGCTCCATAATCCCCCCCAGCACGACATCGGTCCCGTCTGCGACGCAGTCTACGTCAACCTCGATGGCGTCCTCCAGGAACTTGTCGATCAGTATCGGGTGCTCCGGCGAGGCCTCGGCTGCTTTTGCCATAAACTCCTGCAGCTCGAGATCGTCGTAGACGATCTCCATTGCCCGGCCGCCCAGCACATAGCTCGGACGCACCACTACAGGATAGCCGATGTCCGCGGCTACATTTCTGGCCTCCTCGAAGGAGAAGGCGGTGCCGTTGGCCGGTTGGGTCAAATGCAATTTCTCCAACACCTGTTTGAATCGCTCTCGATCTTCGGCGCGATCGATAGCATCTGGGGATGTCCCAAGTATCCGTACCCCAGCTTTCTCCAATGGAACCGCCAGGTTGAGAGGTGTTTGGCCTCCCAACTGCACGATGACCCCCTCCGGCTTCTCCACCTCCACGATCTCCAGCACATCCTCACGCGTCAGCGGCTCGAAGTACAGCTTATCGCTCGTATCGTAGTCGGTAGATACCGTCTCTGGATTGGAGTTGATAATTATCGCCTCGTAGCCCATCTCCTTCAGGGCGAAAACGGCGTGGCTACAGCAGTAGTCGAACTCTATACCCTGGCCTATGCGGTTTGGCCCACCTGAGAGGACGATGACCTTTTTGGGATTGTCAGTGACCCTGTTTTCGTCTAACTGCTCGTAGGTGGAGTAGAAATAGGGCTTTGCAGCATTCAGTTCCCCGGCGCAGGTATCTACAAGCTTATATGTGGGGCGAATCCCTCTCCTGTGCCGGAGTTCGTAGACCTGCTCCTCCGTCGTCCTCGTCAGGAAAGCTAGTTGCCGGTCTGAGAAACCGTCAGCTTTGGCCTGCCGTAGCAGATCATCAGGGATCTCCTCGATTCTCCCAGTATAGCGCCTAAGCTCGGCTGATCGGTCGCCCAACTCGCGGATGTTTTCTAGAAACCAGGGATCGATATGGGAGAGGGAGTTGATATCTTCGGTGGTCATACCCGCCTCGTAGGCGTAGCGGATGTAGAACAATCTCTCGTCGTTGGGCACCTGCAGCTTCTGCCTGATCAGCTCTTTGTTCTGCCGAATCTCGAGAGCTACACCCTTGCCGTCATCTCCCAACCCGTAACGGCCGATCTCAAGTGATCGGACTCCCTTCTGCAGCGCCTCCTTGAAGGTCCGGCCGATGGCCATGGCCTCCCCTACCGACTTCATGGATGTGTTGATTACCTTCTCAGCCGTAGGGAACTTCTCGAAGGTGAAGCGACTAATTTTAAAGACGCAATAGTCGACGGTTGGCTCGAAGAAGGTGCGTGAGCAGCCGGTGACGGAGTTGAAAATCTCTTCCAGCGTGTATCCTACCGCCAGTTTCGTGGCGATACGGGCGATCGGAAACCCGGTGGCCTTGCTGGCTAGGGCGGAACTTCGGGACAACCGAGGGTTCACCTCTATTATCACGATCTCACCCGTTTTGGGATTCCCCGCGAACTGAATGTTGGCGCCTCCGCCTTTTATCCCTATCTTGCGGATTATCTTCTTGCTAAGTCGCACATACTCGGCGTACTCAGGAGCCGACAGGGTCTGAGATGGGGCTACTACTACCGAATCCCCCGTATGAACCCCCATGGGATCAACGTTTTCCATAGAGGTGACGACGATGACGTTATCCACGCAGTCGCGCATCACCTCGAACTCGATCTCTTTCCAGCCCTGGACCGATCGCTCCACGAGCACCTGATGCACGGGAGAGATGTCTAGCGCTTTGTGCAGGTATGCTTCTAACTCCTCTCGGTTATAGACGGTGGAGCCTCCTGTGCCACCCAAGGTAAAGGCGGGCCGCAGGATGAGGGGGAAGCCGATGGAGAGGCCAATCTCCATTCCCTCCTGCACCGAGGTAGCGATCCCGCTCGCAGGCACCCCTACTCCTATCTCCTGCATCGCCTTCTTGAACTCATCTCGGTCCTCTGCGCGGGTAATTGCCTCCGGGTCGGCGCCAAGCACCTCTACGCCATACTTTTTATACACCCCCTGCCGTTCCAGAAACACGGCTACGTTCAAGCCGGTTTGTCCACCTAGGGTTGGGATTATCGCGTCAGGGCGCTCCCTTTCGATAATCTTCTCGATCACTTCGGCGGTAATCGGCTCGATGTACGTTCGATCTGCCATTACGGTGTCTGTCATGATGGTGGCGGGATTGGAGTTGATCAAGACAACTTCGTATCCCTCCTCCTTCAGCGCCTTGCACGCCTGGCTTCCCGAATAGTCGAACTCGCAGGCTTGACCGACAACTATAGGCCCGGATCCGATCATCAAAACCTTGCGGATGTCAGTTCTCTTAGGCATGGTCTTCATCCTCTATCGAGGTTGGAGTAAGACACGATTCGACGAATTGTGCTAACAGCGGGGAGGGGCGATTGTCGATATCACGGCCTGGATGGAACTGATATCCCCAGGCGTTCAGGCCTAGGGCTTCGATACCCATGGGAGTGCCTTCGTTGATGTGTGTATATGTGACTGTTACGCCGGCTGGTAACGGTTCTGCAGCCACTGCAAACGAGTGATGGCAGGCGGCAATAAGTGAAGGTTCGCCACGGGTAGAGCGTATCGGGTAGTTAACCCCGTGGCGGCCCGCCTTGAGTCGAGTAACAACTGCCCCCAGCGCCAAAGCCAGCAGTTGGAAGCCCAGCCCGATGCCCAGTATCGGCAGTTTTCCCAGTAACCGGTTTACCTGGTTCACGACTGTGCCGAGCCTGTTAGGATCCCCAGGCCCTGGAGGGAGTAGTAGCCCAGACGCGCCAGATGCCAGGATGGTCTCGGCGCTGGTGTCCCATGGGAAAATTTGCAGTGAGCATCCAAGCTCGGCAAACTGGCGATAAAGTGAGTATTTCCCGCCTAGGTCCAGTACCGCGAGTCGGATGTGCTGAGTGCCGAGTGCTGCTACAGCCTCTCCCCACGTCTCTGGCGGTCGGCAGAAGCCCTGCACCTCGGACACGAGGTTCCGATCGAAGGGAGAACCGGATTCCCGCATAGCTTTCCGAGCTTCGGGCTCGTTTGCGGCTATAGCTGCGATCCCGCCGCCGTGATCGCGGGTATGTACCATTATGGCGCGAGTGTCGACACCCGCCAACCCGGCTATCCCTTTGGCTTCAACCCAGGAGCGGAAATCGCATTGAGCCCTGAAGTTGGAGTAAAATCTAGCCAAATCTCGGACTACGATCCCCTTGACCGTGATCTCAGAAGATTCCATATCTTCATCGTTTACGCCATAATTCCCGACATGAGGGTAGGTGAAAACTACTATCTTGCCGGCGTAAGCGGGATCAGTAAGCACCTCTTGCCAGCCAACTACCCCTGTATAGAGCGCGATTTCCCCGACCACCGGGTCTCGCGATCCAAATCTGGTTCCCTTAAAACAGCTTCCGTCTATTAATACAACACACCCTGGCATTAAGCTCCCCTTAAAACAACCGCGTTTTTCACCGCCGTAGGCTTTTTTTGCCTGCAGAAGAATAGCACGATGATAGCTTTCATGGAAATGACAAAGCCCTTCCAATGATATCAGGTTGATACTACTAACCAGATGCCCGCCACCGAGATCGCGCTTCCCAAAACGATTTGCCAGCTCAGCCTCTCACCAGCTATCAAGGATAGAGGAACTCCGAATAGTGGTGCAGTGGATGTCAGGGTTGCAGTTTTTGCAGCTCCGATGCTCTGAAGGGATATCATGAAAGCTAAGGCTGAGAAGGCCGATATCAAGCCCGCAACGCTAATCCCCAACAACTGGCGTCCTCGATACGCTCTAAGCTGAAGGCCAGACCGATTCATAAAACCAACTGCTGTCAACGCAACAGCGGCCAAGCTTAACCTAACGGTATTGGCTACGAGGCTATCCACCTCCACTGCTCCTAGCTTTAGAATGTTGGTGCCGCAAGCCCAGAGAATAGAGGCTCCTAGCCCGAGCAAAATTCCTAGCTTTTCGTTTCCCCCTCTCCCCTGCTTGCTGCTAAACAGCGCCCGACCAGGCATCAACACCAGAAGCACACCTACCATCACCAGGAGCGTACCCGCAACGAACCTGGATGTTATCGGTTCGTTGTTAATAATCGAAGCGATGATAGCAGCGAAGATGGGATAGGCGTTGGAGATCGGTAGGCTTCGTGCTACCCCAATCATCTTAATACTGTAGAAAAAGAGAGTGTCTCCCAATCCTAAGCCGAGCAGCACGGAGACGGCAAGGCAGAGAAGCGCTAGCGGTGGGATGTTGCCAAGGGCATCTGTTTTGCCGGTCACAACCACAGCAATCAATGTGATTACGGCTGCGACGATGGAACGAAAAGCGTTCAGGGAAATGGTGTTGATCCGATATTGAAGGTTACGAAGAAGGATGCTGACAAGCGCCCAGCAAAAAGCTGACCCTAGCGCCGAAAGTTCGCCGATCATATCGAGGCCTCAGAAGGCGGGTTAGTGTCCTTATCAATCGGGTGCTAATACTATTCCAACCGGTTGCCGCTGTCTACTCGAATAATAGTGCTGAGTGCTGGATAGTTGGTCCTGAGTCCTGAGTCCTAAGGACGGT
>JBMNNU010000124.1:0-9201 GCA_050942695.1 Chloroflexota bacterium | reverse complement strand
ATGGGCTGTGGGCGTGCGCACAATTTGATTAATTGTGAGGATCGTATGAAACTAGATGAGCTGCTGTCACAGATCGAGAAGCTTTCCCCGCAGGGTATTGGTTTCAAGCCTCACAAATATCTGCTCCTTCTGACACTGATTGAGCAGATTCAAACTGGACAAGCAAACGATAATAGATTCGTCTTCGATCAGACATTTAGAGATGTATTTACCGCTCAGTTTAATCGTTATCATCGACCAGATGATAGTAATCGTCCATGGACCCCTTTCTTTCACCTTTCAACATCTGGCTTCTGGCATCTCAAGGCCAAGCCTGATTCTGAGGATGTTCTCTCGAAGCTATCTACAATAGGAGGCCCCAAGGAGATAACTGATCACATCGAGTACGGCTATTTCGACGATGCCATATTTGAGCTGCTAAGAGAACCTCATACATGCGACATCATAAAGGGGCGAATACTGACAATTCTGCAGGAGCGTCTGTCTTCGAATGCCGAGTCTGTGATCTCTGAAGACCAGACTAGGTACAAAGCTGACTATAGGGCTCCAGCTCCCTTCCAACATGAAGAGATCGCCATAAGACAAATAGAGACGGGGATAAGCCCGACGGGTAGGCTAGTCTCGAACGTCCAGCTCTATGATGATCAGACCAGAGGATACTACGAATGTGATCTGATACTGGTAGGGCACTCGGGCCTTTATGTCGTGGAGTTGAAGCATTGGTCGGGGCATATTCGCGTGCTCCCACGCAATTGGGTGATCAACCAGTACGTTTACCGAGAGGATCCACATCTCTCCAACAAGTACAAATGCCAGCTCTTGAAAGGCATGTACCAACATCAGTTCCGTGTCTATCCCAACATCTGGGTGAGGTCAATTGTCGTCCTGACGAATCCTGAGGCGGTGGTGGAGGGGGCCGACTCTCCCCTAGCTGCTGCGGCCGAGCTTGAAGGGAGAGGCGATCTCATTTTTGGCTCCACTGACGACTTCATTGCGTTCTTCAGGAAGAGAGATACCGCCGCCGAGGCGGAAGTGTTGAGCGATACCCAGGTGGAAGCGGTAGCCACCTTCTTGCGATCGATCGGCAAACGCCTAGATCAGAAGCAGTACAGCATCCCGGGATACGAGACAGTCAAGTATCTATCCCAGCGACCCGAATGCATCGAGCTTGTGGCCCGCCCCCTCAACGGGCGCGTTAGGGGGCTCAGCCGTTTCCGCGTCTTCCTAATGCCAGACTTGGCTTCCCCCCTCGATCGCCAACGCGCTCGCCGTAAGGCGAACAACACCATCGAGAGCGTGTGTAGTATCGGTGAGCACCCGAACATACACAGAGTCAATGTGGTGCCCAACGAGAACGGGGACGTCATTGAGATATCAGATTGGTCTGAGGCTGGAACGCTGAAAGACATGATCGACAATCGTAAAGGAGCCTTTCCTGTCGATGAGGCGCTGACGATCTGTCGAGGGATCGCGTCAGCGCTCGCGGCTGCGCACCAGGCAGGGATAATCCATCGGGCGGTCAAGCCCGAGCATATTCTTATGATGAACGGCATTCCAAAGCTGACCAACTTCGATATCTCCTATCACACCGAGCGTGCTCCCGGGGAGCCAACCGTGCTTCCAAATGCCGGTGGACTGAAGGACGATGGCTACACGGCTCCAGAGCTGCTCGATTGGAAAGACATCGATGAAGGCACCGATCTATTCAGCCTCGGCGTAATCGCATATCAGTTGCTTACGGGGGAGAAGCCGTTCTCTGCTGTTCGGAAATTGACCGCACAGGGTGGACGTTTAACCGATTCGCAGCTTCGTAAGCTGTCAGAGAAGGGGGTCCCCGATATGGCGATAGCGGCCATTCGGGACGCAGTGGTTTCCGACTGGGCAGCCCGACTGAAGGACGCACATGCAATGGAGGAGTCCTTTCGCACCGAGAATGTAACAGCAGAATATGGCTCAGCGCGCGTTGTGAACCCTCGGCTAGAGCCTGGTGCCCAGCACGACCTGTTCGAGATCGAAGAGCTTGTAGGAGAAGGGTCGGAGGCGCAGGTCTACAGAGCTCGAACGCATCGACAGGAGTTGGTGGCGATAAAGCTGTTCCACAGGGAGGTGCCGAGAGAGAGGATCTTCGCCGAGGAGACGTTCGCGGAATCGTTGAGATCTGACCATGTCGTTCATCTGGACGGCAGGATGGGTCACTGGAACAACGACCGATATTTCCTCGTGATGGAATACGTCGAAGGCGAAACCCTTCGGAAAAAGATCGAGCGTGGTGAGCGGCCAGACTCAGATGCATTTCGGCGGGTTGTGCTTGGGATGATGGACGCGTTGAAGGCTTTTCACCAACGGCGTAATGAGGAGGGTGAACTTAGCCCCCTTGTCCACGGAGATGTTAAGCCGGACAACATACTGATCAGGAGAGATGGGGAGCCACTCTTGATCGACTTCAGCGTAACCGGTTCACCGAGGATCGACGAGTTTCAGGGCACTGCTGGATACGTGCCGCCGGACAGGATCCTGGGGACGGAAATGCAGTTTGCCCCGGACGGCGACCTGTTCGCGCTTGGCGTTACGCTCTGGGAGTGGGTCTATGGCCGAAGGCCTTACGAAAGCCCTGCGATCGGCGACGTTCCTGTTCGCCCCAAAGACATCAGTACCGAGCTGCCGAATGAATGGCTGGACTGGCTGGACCGAGCCGTTGGCACGAAGGAAGATGTCCGGTTCGGGTCGGTGGAGGAGATGCATGCAGGATTTCTTGGGCGAGGCCGCGAGAAGGTCGAAACGCAGAAGCTCCCGATGGGAACGACCGATGGGAAGCATACAGTCCCCGATTCTCGAAAAGACACCGTGGATGCCGTGCATAAAGATACGGAACCTGCCCCTGATATTGGACATCTGAACCCATTTGTTGCCTATCTAAATACTTTGACCAGCGCTTCGGCAGGCAACGATGCCGCGATAGCGGAAGCCCACATCTCCAACCCGTACTTTCAGAGTATCCACGTACCTAACCCGTTAACCGAAACTGTGTTGGAGAGGCTGGTAGAGCAGCGCGGCAGCATGATCCTAACTGGCAATGCAGGTGACGGCAAGACGACCATCGCAGCGGAGGTCCACGAGAGATTGGCCAAGAAGCCGATGGAGCCAAGCCCAATCGTTGAGATCCCCGAGTCCGGCGTTGTGATAGTGAAGGATATGAGCGAACTGCCCGAGTCGCAGCGAACAGAGGTGCTGGAGAAGGCTGCGGCAGGAAACCAAACCTATCTCATCGTTTCCAACACTGGAACCCTGCTCAAGGCCGCCAGAGGCACCAGAATTGGTGCGACAGAGCCGCACCAAGTCCAAAGTGACCTGCTTCGGGCACTGGAGGCCGACGATGCAGTGCCGGTCCTAGGTGAACGCTTCCTCCTACTAAACGTAGGCCGTACAGACAGCATCGATACTGCCTTGGCTGTGTTCGAAAAGATGCTGAATGACCAGAACTGGGAGGCATGCAACTCTTGTCCAGTCACCACGCCCTGTCACATTTACACTAACGTTCGCTTGATCCAAGCCAATCCGGAGATGGTGCTAAGACGAATAGAGCTCATTTACCGCCGTCTGTACGAGTACGGTGTTCGTCTCACCATGCGGCAGATGGTCGGACATCTGGCCTACGCACTTACTGGCGGAAAAGGATGCTCACAGGTCCGGAGACTCGGCGAGGTGGCCTTGGAGGCCGCGCGGGTATCGTTTCTCTTCTCTAACCGTTTCTTTGGAGATGATGGACAGGCTCAGCTTCCCGAGGCCGATCAGTTGCTACCGGTTCGCCGTATGCGTGACGCCGGCTTCGGGGTGATGCTGGAGCCGTTGTTTGAGCGCGGCGCATGGAGCAACAATGCGGATGCACTCCCATTAACCGGGGAGGCCCTTGGCCTGGCCCGAAAGTTGAGGGGCGACGGAGAGATAGTGGGCCCAGAAGAGCGCGCCCAGATCCGCAGGCTAGTGTACTTCTTCGCCCCCCTGATGGACGAGGCCAGAAAACAGTACATCGCGACCTTCCTTCAGTCGCCGACGCTTCTCGAGTACCTGAGAATCACTCGACAGGATCGGCATCTGTCGGCTCGAGATGAAGCGAAGTGGCGAGACCGAGTGCTGCAGGTGCTTCAGGAGCACTTCACCGGGGTGAAGCTGCCCGAGGATTACGGAGACGGAATCTCTCGTATCTACCTGACGCTGAACCGTCGATCATCGGCCTCTTCCACTCAAATGGTGCTGGCAGAACTGCCGACTGACGACTTCAAAGTGTGCCTGAAGAGAGGACATAGATCTGTCCCTGGCAGCAGCGAGAGGCTAGTTCTCAGATGGAAGGACGAACAGCTTGCATTGGATCTGCCGTTCCTTGACTACGTAGCTCGCCGCTACCAGGGCGAGGTAGCCGCACGGCTGTCAGCCTTCTACTTAGACAGGTTGGAGCGGTTCCGTGCAGCACTGCTTGAGAATCAACAGGGCGGGGATGCGAGCAGCCTGAGATTGCTTCGGCTGGGGCCTGATCGAAGGCTGACGCCGACGCGAATCATCTTCTCCCGTAGCCGTCTGGAGGTACTGTGATGTCGTTCCAGCTTCCACGCACCTTCCCTGCATCTTTCGGCGCAGCAGACTACAACCCTGCGATCAGATTGTTCGGCAAGCGCTTCTTTATTGATCAGGGCGGAGTAGAACTGTTGGCAGAGTTTCTCGCTATCGCATTATGCGGTAAACGTTTAAGCAATGGAGTCGATCTCACGGGTCATCTCCCCTCGCCTGCTGATATCGCTTCATGGCCTGGAAAGTGGCAAATAGAGTACAAACCACCCGTGAAGTTAAATTTGAAGCTATTTGCACTTCTTGGTGCATCGAGGGTGGAGACACGCCACGAAGCTCACAGAGAACAGCATTCACACCTGTCAAAGCTTCTGGCGTCGAGGATTGACGCAAGCGATCAAAAGAGTGTGGCGAGGGCTGTGGGATGGATTGAGGAATTGTTGCAAGGCTTTCAAGGTGCTGGTTTCAATCGGGGCTGGTGCGCGCAGACGTTCTTCCCGGTGTCCAGCAGTCTGATAACTCAAGAAACCATCTGGAACGACTCCGTGGCAAAGCGGGAGCCAGTCTCGCATTGGGAGTTAGCCATTCACAGGTTTCACAAGTACTTCACAGTTTCAAGGCACCGGTTTCTCGCTAGGGGAGGAGAGCTCCTGTACCTCCAACTGTGCAACGCTCTTTTCAGAAATAAAGCCGAAATCGACGACTTCGTTGCCCGTCTGAGGGCAGATGATCCGGGATCCATCTCGGACGATGAATCAGATCCTATGAGGCTGCACGCTCTCCTGGAGCAGGGGTTATCTAGGCTACGAGGGTCCCACACAGCGCCTTTCGATCGCTTGGTGGACTTTGTCGAAGGACTGGATCCTGAGACCAGCCGGCGTGTGAACGAGGAGCCACTTGGAGCGGGATGGCTGTCTTGCGAGTGGTGTCCAGAGGAGAGCTGGCGGGAGGGCTACCTCTTTGCCGTGGAGCTCAGCCGACTCCTGTCGGCGGGCTTAGACCCCGTAGAGCGGCTAAATCTGCTGATTACTGGATGCGCTCTCCAGGTTCTCAGGAGTCTCTCGGCGCAGAGCGCACGCTATGCGCCCGCGCCGGCCGGCATTGGGGCCGAGAACCTTCTGGGATACGCGTGGCTCTTCACTCCTAGGGATGGGGCGTCGAAGCCACTCCGCCTAGCCGCTCAACGGAATCTGGAAGTCGTGCTTGGGCAGATCCAGCAAGCATTGCGCACTCCGGCGCTTAGAGAGAATGCTCGGAAGGACCCTGATACGCGGATGACGGAGGAGAAGCTCTACAAGGAAGCAGATACCAAGTATGGCCACAAAATGTTCATCTCTCAGGGCAAGAAGCTCGGGATCATCGTCCCCTACCAGGGGCCCGGACCTCGTTTCACAATGACGGATGGTATGCTGCGGTATCTTGTACTTACGCTGATGAGACCTGGGGAGCGCAGCGAATATGACGACTTTCTGAGGCGGCTGTACTTCCACTATGGAGTGGCGATAGAGGGTGAGCAACTGGCTCGAGCAGTCGCCTGGACCGGATTGCCTGCCAACAGAACGGTGCAACCCGAGGAAGGTTGGCTGGCAGAGGCACTTCGGGCTGGCGGATTCCTGGCCGAGCTTTCCGATGCCTGCTCCATCGTACGCAACAGCTACGAGGCCGGGAAGAATGCGACGTCGGGGGTAAACGCATGAACTTCCTAACGAATACGATCGTTGAGTACATAATCCGGACGGCAACAGGGAACAAAGTGTACAGGTATGTCTTGCCATCGTATCCGGCTAGTGTGCTGCTGCAGGTGGGGTTGGAGTTGAAGGAGCAGTTCAGCCGTATGCTATCCGTTCGACGAGTCACTCTCGTCTACGGAGTGGCATACAGGCTGGGCAAGCAGTGGCAAGGCTCCGGCTCGCAGGAAGACCGAAAGACGTTTGACCGAATCTGTGAAGAAGGCTGGTACAACCATGACGATAACTTGACCGCCCTGAGGAATAGACTGCTTAGACCCGAGAAGGAGGACACGCTCGTAACGCTGTTCGCTGGGTACGATCAAATCAGCGACCAGGCGAGCTTGAAGGACTTTTTCCATCTCGACCAGGATGATATCTGGAAACTTTGCTTGAAGCGGTCCTTCACACCATGGGTGCAGTCGAAGCTCCAATTGGTGCTGGATCCTGCCGATGCGGGGGTATACATCGAGAGCATGGCCTCAGTGCTAGCGGCTTTGTATGAGCAGGGGCTGGCAGATCTCGCCGGGATCAGCGACTATCTGCAGGCGCTGGACCTCACTGACGTCTCTACAGGGCGTGATGCCTATAAGCTGTTGCTGGGAAGCCTTGGGACCTTCAATCTCCCGCCAATGCAGAGTCTAGCTTACCAGGGAGCAAAAAAGAGCTTCGCTAGCTATATTGGGCCCGCGCAGCGCTTCTTTAACTACGGAGAGTTCCTGGACGAATCTGCCCGCAAGAAGGCCCTGAAGCGGATCGATTGCTTCGAGAAAAAAGAGGGCACCAAGGAGTTGGATCCTGCGATGTTGGGAGCCTTCGGTACCGTAGCAGAACTGTTGGCTTCCACTCGTCGATACATTACGGAAAGATCGTCGGCCGACCGTGAGAAGCTGCTGACAGTCGATTTTCCGCTGGTTCACCGCATCATCAACCATCGACCAATAATAAATCACAAAAAACCGAAGGTAAAGAAGCTAGATGGCCTTCCTCCCGAGGTTTTCTTGAGGGCTTTATGGCTAACGCTGCGGGACTACGTCAAGGAGGCGCGGGGCAACAGCCTGCTTCCCCTCGAGTCTCTGCAGGGGATTACCCTGAAGAGCGTGCTGTTCAAGCACGACTTCGACTCTGGGGAGGACGGGCCAGCGGGAGTGGTTGCCGACACTGAGTTGGCGAGGGAGTTCCTCCGGAAGACGCTAGGGGGAATAGACGATCTCCTAAAGCGACACGTCCATTTGAGCGGCAGCGAGACGGCCGACGGTGCAGGCTTCCACTCCAAGCTGTGTCCTGATGCAAACGGCGATGACGTCAGGTATCAGAAGTCGGCGACGGCTGAGCCGAGCTTACAGTTTGAGGTGGCCGTAACTTGGGGTAATGAGCGCAAGTCCACCAGGCGGGAGTTCCTATGGAAGCTGCCTGAGAATCACCAGTCCAGGCTGTTGGCAGACATGTATCGATGGGCGCTAGATGGTTTCAAGAACAGCGGGAACGCCCTTCCAGCCTTCGCTACCCCCTACATGGCGGAGATCTTCCTGTCCAGGGACGAGGAAGAGGTCAATCGGCTGGTTGGACTAGCGATAGGCCACCAGGATCGTCAGTTCGCGGATCTGCTCCAGGCTGCGGGATTGGATGTGCACGACCCGTTGATGAGCAAGGTCCAGAAGCTGTCGATTCTGTACCAGCAGTTCCTGCGTCAGTACGAAGACCATGGCTTCTTCTCAGCCTTGGAGGACAGGCTTACTGATCTTCGTAAAGAGTACACCGACCTGTGCAAGGCTTTCCTAGAGAAGAACAAAGAGAGTTGTATGGGGCCGCTGCTGTTCAAAGCCTTTGCCTTAGTGGATACCAAGACGGCAGGTGCGGAGGGGTGGCGATGGCAGCAGTACATGGAGTACGCCATTGCCACTCCTCTACACCCCGCTGTGCTCGACATGATACGGCAGCAACATGCCTTCCTTGGAGAGAGCTTCACAATCTACGCAAACGAAGCATTGCGTGAGCCGACTGGAAAACAGTTGGCGGAGCGCAACTGGAGCAGGCTTGCTGACCTCGCCCGTATGGATCGACCGCTGTTTGGCACCCTGAAGGATGCGGCGTTGGCACTGGACAGCAATGTCCGCAGCTACGGTTACTTGCACTTGATAGGTGATTGCCATGAGAAATCCTCTGGTATCGATTCGAAGCTGCTGCGCGACTATGACGCGGAAGACGAAGATGATATCGAAGACGCTGAGCTGTTCTCATCTTCCCGTGCATCTGAGCTGGTCCGTAACACTCTGGAGGATTACTGGGATCTTCATCCACATGCCGACGACGGCCTGAGCATTGGGGCCTACTGCGGGCGGGAGATCCAGCCTGTGATCGCTGGGATCGATAGCTTTTTGGCGAAAGTGCTGTCCGGCAGATCCGAGCGGCCCTATGGTCTTCAAGTCACTGTGTTCTCCAGTGGCCGCGACGACTCCGCGGTTACGCGCTGGCTCAATGCCTGGAGAAACCGGTGGCAGGAAGCCGAGCTTTCGCAGAGTCGAAGCTACTACGGCAACTGCCGGATCTCCATCTCGTACCGCGTTGTCTCGGAGGATGGGGATAGAGGAGAACTAGCCAAACTGTTGCGCTCTACACCGCTGGACGTCGTCTTTTTGACGGACTTCATTCGTGCGGGTGCTAGCCATTTTGTGGTTCTGCCCGAGGAAGACGCGGAATCCAACGACTACCGTCAGTTCCCTGTCCTGGAGAAGGCGTGCTGCGCGGTGATCGGTGGTGGGACTGCAGAACAGCGCGAGCGTGTGCTCAGCCATCGTCGTTTTGCCGTCGCCTCATTGCACGCCGAGGTGATGGCCCGGCTTGTCAACAGCGATCTCGAACCCCAGAAAAGGCATGCGATCGTTGGACGGAGCGATTTTCAGCCATGGAAGAC
>JBMNNU010000123.1:0-9297 GCA_050942695.1 Chloroflexota bacterium | reverse complement strand
ATGGACTCTGTCACCTCCTTGGCTTCTTCCTAAACCAGGAGGTTGCAGAGTCCGTTCCTACCTACCCCAATTCCATCAGATCTCGCCTATCTCATCAACACTCTTTTGAACCGAATCCTATTACATAGTAGAAATTTTTGTTCTGGTTAGTTGGGTTTTGTGAATTGCTAAACGGCTATCACGGCGACAACTTGCAGGTGCGGAAGGTTGACGAAAGCCCGAAGTATCGGTAGACTGGTGTCGTGATAAACGAATAGATGCTGGATGATGGTTGCCGGAGAGACCGCAGGAACGCGGCGCCGAAGGGGCAAGATGGAAAGCTGGAATCTCTCAGGCAAAAGGACGGTGACCGGACAGTGTCCTGGAGAGGCTCTCGAACAGAGGGCACCGAAGGGGATGGACTCGTTGTTAAAGCGGGCATTATCTCTCAGGTAGAGGGGACAGGAAGCTGCTTTGCTTCCCGCCCCCTTGTTTTGTTTTTGAATAAGTGAAGAAGAGATTAGACATTTTACTAGTTGAACGGGGACTGGCGGCTACACGAGAGCAGGCCAGGGCGTTGATTATGGCGGGTTCGGTTACCATAAAGGGCGAGGTCTTCGATAAGCCGGGCACCAAGGTTGATGAGACCGCTCCACTTGAAGTGGCAGCCGCGCCTAAGTACGTCAGCCGCGGGGGTAACAAGTTGGAGCGGGCCCTCGATGCCTTTGGGATAGACGTCTCGGGGCTGGTGGCTGTGGATATCGGGGCTTCTACCGGCGGCTTTACTGATTGCCTGCTGAAGCGCGGCGCAGCTCGCGTTTACGCGGTGGACGTTGGGTACGGGCAACTGGATTGGCGGTTGAGATCGGATCCGCGAGTTATTGTAATGGAGCGCACGAACGCTCGTTATCTAACCAGTTTGCCCGAGCCGGTAGACCTAGCCACCGTGGACGCGTCTTTCATCTCGCTCAGGCTCATCATTCCGCCTGTAGCTAGACTGCTGAGTGAAGGTGGGCGCATCGTAACGCTGGTCAAACCCCAGTTCGAAGCCGGTCGAGAGCAGGTAGGCAAGGGCGGCGTGGTCCGAAATCCAGAAGTCCACCGGGCAGTGCTGCGAGGCCTAGCAGAGTGGGGAGACGGGGAAGGTTACGGATTCCAGGAGGTCGTGGCGTCACCGATCCGCGGACCGGCTGGTAACGTCGAGTTCCTAGCCCTGGTGGTGCCTGGACAGCGTATCGCAACGGATATCGATGCTAAGATAGAGAGTGCCCTGAAAGAAGCCGAGCTCCTGACGTAGTGGTGCACCGCCGTACCGCCATCCAAAAAGGCACAGAGTGCGGACTCTGCATTCGGCTCGGTAGCTTGTTAGATGATGCTGGCGTATGCAGTACTACACCGGCAGGGTGTGGCGCGAGCGCAGCGTCACACGGTTGTTACTACGGCAATAGTGCAAAGGAGTGACCGTGCAAACCGTCGCCTTGATATATCAGCCAGCCAGGATTGAAGCCAAGCAACTGGCAGAGTCATGTTATAAGATCGTCGAGTCCAGTGGGTTCGTTCCCAGGTTGTTGTCTGCATGGGAGTTGGACCCTGCAGTTGAAGACAGCTCCGGGGTCCATTTAGCGGTAACCTTTGGCGGTGACGGCACCATAATCCGGGCTGCCAGGTGGTTGGCCGGAAGCGGTATCCCGATCTTGGGAGTGGCTATGGGGAAGCTGGGTTACCTGACCGAACTGCCCCCCCAGAATGTCCACCAGCAGTTGCCATCGATACTAGCAGGTAATTACTGGAAGGATGAGCGACTAATGTTGTCAGCGCAGGTCCATGCTGCGCCGGAACCCGGCGGAGATACACCAGAAGAGCTGGCTATGGGGCATAATGACGACGTAACCAGCGCTCCCCTGTTGGCGCTTAACGACGTTGTGATAGCGCGGGGCGCAAGCCCTCGGGTCGTTCAGGTCGATCTCTCAGTAGATGGGGTGCATGTCGTGCATTACGTTGCTGATGGATTGATTGTCTCCAGCTCTACAGGGTCTACTGCCTACGCTTTAGCTGCCGGCGGGCCAGTGTTGGCGCCGGGGGTGGAGGCCATGGTGGTGGTCCCGATTGCGGCTCACATGGCGGTCCTGCGCTCATTGGTAGTGCCTGCTTCGGCCTGCGTAGAAGTTCGCGCCTCTGCCGAGCAGCCAACCCTGCTGGTGTTGGATGGCCAGGTCCAGATTCCCTTGAGGAACAACCAGCCTGTAACCGTTAGCATCGCGAAGGAACGGACGGTGTTTGCACGATTAGGGAACGACTCTAGTTTTTACAAAACATTGGTAGAAGGTCTCAAGAAGAGGTAAACGATCCGTGCTAATCGAGCTCAACATCAGGGATTTTGCCATTATCGATGAGCTGCGGGTGAAATTTACTCCAGGCCTCAACCTGCTGACGGGCGAGACCGGGGCTGGAAAGTCCATTATCGTAGATGCTCTAGGTGCTGCGCTGGGCCAAAGGATCGATACCGACGTGGTTCGTACAGGCGCTAACCAGGCGCTGGCGGAGGCAGTATTCCAATTGGACTCGTTACCGCAAGAGTTGGAGTCTCTGCTCTCCGAGTACGGCTTTGAGGCCGAGGATGGCCTGTTGATTCTCAGCCGTGAGGTAAACCGGAGCAGCGGCCGGACTGTGGGTAGGCTGAATGGCCGGATTGTGCCTATGTCGACGATGCAGAGAGTAGGACAGCTTCTGGTGGATATTCACGGACAAAGCGAGCATCTCTCATTGCTTCGAGTAAAAGAACATATCGATTACCTGGATCGTTACGCAGGACTGATGGATCTCCGGAGCCAGGTATCCCAGGCGGTGAGGGAGCTGCGCGCTGTCAGAAACGATATCGAGCAGATGACTCGAGATGAGAGGGAGTCTGCTAGGGAGATAGATCTCCTGGGATACCAGATCCAGGAGATACGGTCGGCAAACCTCTCAGAAGTAGAAGAAGACCAGTTAACGCTGGAGCGAGGGCGACTCCGGAATGCCGAACGACTGATGGAGATATCGGCGACGATCCACCGGTTGTTGAGCGGTGGCGATGAGCACCAGGGGGCGATTGACCTGCTGGCGCAAGCCGATAGGCTTTTCCTGGAGTTGGGCAGGATGGACCCGAGCCTGGAGGGTGATCGCGAGGCGCTGGAAGCCGCCCGATTTGCAGTGGAAGACGTAGCTCAGAAGACGAGTAGCTACGCCGAAGCGATCGAGAACGATCCGCAGCGGTTGGTGGAGTTGGAAGAGCGGCTAGATCTGATATCTCAATTGAAAAGGAAGTATGGGCGGACAGTAGGCGAGGTGCTGCGCTACTGCGAGGAGGCCGAAACCAGGCTGGAAAAGCTGGCAAACCGGGCATATTACCTGGATGAGCTACGGCAATCCGAAAACGCATTGCTGCAGAAGGTGGGTGAGCTAGCCGGAAAGCTATCGCAAGCGAGAAAAGAGGCGACGGTTCGACTCTCGGAGGAAATGCAGCGAGAGTTGGCCGACCTGAACATGCGTGGAACGAGGTTCGAGGTCTCCTTCTCGTTAACCCCCGATCCCAACGGCGTTCCACTCTCTCCGGCACGGGTAGACGGAGAGGCGGGGGGACGCGAAGAGAGCACTCAGCACGTAGGACTCAGGACGCAGGGCTCAGAACCTGGGATTCAGGACACTACGAGGGTTGCGTTCGATCTCACGGGGATCGACCGGGTTGAGTTTTTGGTTTCTCCCAACCCTGGGGAGGAGGCGAAACCGCTTGCGAGGATCGCTAGCGGCGGAGAAATGGCGCGGCTGATGCTGGCTCTCAAGACGATATTGTGCCAGGCGGACGCGATACCCACCTTGGTGTTTGATGAGATAGATGTGGGGGTGGGAGCCCGCAGCGGGATGCGAGTCGGCGAGAAGCTGTGGAGGCTGACGGAGAACCACCAGGTGCTTTGTATTACACACCTTCCTCAAATCGCAGCGATGGCAGATACCCATCTCTCGGTAGCAAAAATTGTCGAAGGGGGGCGTACGCGCACCGCCGTGAGGCAATTAGAGGGAGAGCAACGAGTAGATGAGCTGGCTACGATGCTGGCCGGGAGCGCCGGGTCAGCATCTGCTCATGCAAGTGCTAAGGAGCTGTTATGTAGGTCTGAGGAGATTAAAGGATGCAAATCGAAGAAGTAGCAGGGGGTACTCTCAATACTGTGACAGCGACTCGGAAAGCTCGTATTGCCGACGTTCCAACAATGCATCGACTTATCAACGACCACGCCGAAGCCGGGGCTATGCTCGCGCGCCCGTTGAGTGAACTATACGAAAACCTGAGGGACTTTTGGGTTATCGAAGAGGGCAACAAGGTAATCGCTTGCTGCGCTCTGCACATCAACTGGTCGGATCTGGCTGAAGTCCGGTCTCTAGCGGTTGACAGAGGCTACCAGCGGCAGGGGCTTGGCAGGGTGTTGGTGAACGCTTGCATAGATGAGGCGAGGGAGATGGGAATCCCGCGAGTGTACGCGCTTACCCGAGAGTCCGAGTTCTTCGAAAGGGTTGGGTTCAAACGAATCGCGGTTAACGAATTGCCGAGGAAGGTATGGGGCGAGTGTATCCGTTGCCCCAAGTTCCCGGAATGTGATGAAGTGGCGGTGGTATACGACTTATGAACGAGCAGAGCGGATCTAACAGGACTCCACTGTATGAGCAGCATCTGGAAGCCGGCGCAAAAGTGATCGAATTTGGCGGATGGCTGATGCCGGTCCAGTACACCGGAATCGTGGCCGAACATAAGATGGTGCGGCAAGAGGCTGGGATTTTCGACCTATCTCATATGGGTCGTGTGTATATGTCCGGATCTGCGGCAGCGCGTTTTCTCCAGTTTCTTGCCACTAACGATGTGACGAAGTTGTCTGAAGGCCAGGTGCAGTACTCCCTTTTGTGCAACAAGGCAGGTGGGGTGCGAGACGATATCCTGGTCTACCGGTTGGCCGATAGCGAGTATATGCTGGTTGTTAACGCCTCGAACCGGGTAAAGGTGTTGGGGTGGATGGAGGAGATCAAGGCTAGTTCTTTCAAAGACGCAAAAGCCTCAGAAATCGTTATCGATGATCGAACTAAAGAAACGGTGATGATCGGGATCCAGGGGCCCAAATCCGAGAGCATCCTCCAAGCTATGGTCGACATCGAACTCCAGAAGATGCGGTATTACCATGTCTCTCCGGCAAAAGTGATCGGCGAAGAATGCCTGATCTCTCGCACCGGTTACACAGGAGAGGACGGTTTTGAAGTTATCCTGCCCGTCGAAGCAGGAATTCGCCTCTGGCGTGATTTCTCTCAGATGGCGGCAAAAGGAGAGGTCGGGCTGGCCGGGCTCGGCGCTCGTGACACCCTCCGGATGGAAGCCGGAATGCCTCTTTATGGGCACGAGTTGGATGAGACGATCAACCCTCTGGAAGCAGGCTTGAGCCGGTTCGTTCGGATGGACAAAGGGGATTTTATCGGGCGAGATGCGCTGCTGCTGATCGCACAGGAAGGGCCAAAGAGACAGTTGGTTGGGCTGGAGATACCGGATAGGGCGATAGCCCGTCAGGGAACTGAGGTGCTGGCGGGATCGTCCAAGGTAGGCCAGGTAACGAGCGGCAGCTTCTCTCCTACGCTGGGGAGAAGCGTGGCTATGGCATTGATCGACGCTGACAAGGCGGATGGAAGCCTGCCCTTAGAAGTGGTAGTTCGAGGCGCTGCCCATCCCGCAAACCTCGTGAGTCTACCCTTCTATCGACGAAAAAGGAATAAGTGAGGAGAAAGATGACACCTAAGGAACTCCGGTATTCGAAGGAACACGAGTGGGTAAAAGTCGAAGATGGCGAAGCGATTATCGGCATCACAGAACATGCTCAGGATCAGCTAGGGGACGTCGTATACGTCGAACTACCGGCGGTAGGCCAGAAAGTTGAGCAGTTCAAAACCTTTGGCGTGGTTGAATCGGTAAAGGCTGCCTCGGACCTGTTCGCACCTGTTAGCGGCGAGATCGTCGCGGTCAACGAAAACCTCAGCAAAGCTCCGGAGAAGGTGAACGAGGATCCATACGGGGCCGGCTGGATGATTCGCGTTCGGTTAAGCGACCAATCTGAGCTAAACGCTCTATTGAATGCCGAGGAATACGAAAAAGAAATCTCCGGCTCGTAGGTGAAATGATGGACTTTATCCCGAATACCGAAAAAGATAGGGAGGAGATGCTCAAAGCCATCGGCGTAGCAACCGTCGACGACCTCCTGGAAGTCGTTCCGGCGAAGGTGCGGCGGCCACGTCTCGACCTCCCGGCTCCGCTTACGGAGATGGAGTTGGTAGCCGAACTGCGGGGTATCGCTCGCCAGAATGCTAATCTCGAGGAGTATAGCTGTTTCCAGGGGGCCGGTGCTTATAACCATTACGTACCGGCGCCGATTTCGCAACTGCTGTTGCGGAGCGAGTTCTACACCTCCTACACACCCTATCAGCCGGAGGTCAGCCAGGGCATCCTGCAGTCGATGTTCGAGTTCCAGAGTATGATCTGCGCGCTCACCGGTATGGATGTAACCAACACATCCATGTATGATGGCGCAACCGCCCTAGCGGAAGCATCTCTAATGTCGATAGCCACGACTAAGAGAAATAAAGTGGTTCTCTCTGGATCCATCCACCCGGAGTATCGAGCGGTGGTTTGCACCTACCTGCAAAGCCGGGGGTTCCAGGTGGTCACATCCTCGATCCATCGAGATGGAGACCGAATCGTGGAGGAAGGGCTGGAAGATCTGGTGGATAGCGAAACGGCTTGTTGCGCAGTGCAGCAGCCGGACTTCTTCGGCAGGGTGCAGGATCTTGCATCGATAGCAGATAGGATTCACCAGGTCGGCGGACTGTTCATCGTTTCCAGCGACCCGATATCTCTGGGCTTACTGAAGAGCCCTGGGGAGTGGGGTGCAGATATCGCCGTAGGAGAGGGGCAAAGCCTCGGAAATCCCATCTCTCTTGGAGGGCCTGCCCTTGGGATTTTAGCCTGCAAAGAGCGTTTCGTCAGACACATGCCCGGTAGATTAGTTGGGGCCGCTGTGGACGGTCAAGGCAGGCGTGGCTTTGTGCTGACGCTGCAAGCAAGGGAGCAGCACATCCGGCGCGAGAAGGCAACCTCCAACATCTGCACGAGCGAATCCCTCGTCGCGCTTGCGGCTGCTATCTACATGGGGCTTTTAGGGCCGGAGGGACTGAAACAGGTAGCTGGCCTCTGTTTCGATAAGGCCCACTATGCAGCACGACAGATTGCTGCCCTCGAAGGCTATAAATTGATAGACGGCGGATCGTTTTTCAACGAATTCGTAGTGGAATGCCCGCGCCCTCCAGCCGAGATCAATCGCTCACTCTTAGACAAGAAGATAATTGGTGGATACGACCTGGGATCATCGTATCCCGAATTACATGGATGCATGCTGGTGTGCGCTACTGAAGTCAACCGTAAGCAGGATATCGATAGCCTGGTTTCAGCCTTGGCCGAGATAGGCGCTGCCAAGGGAGGATCGCAATGACGGAACCCTTATTATCCGAAATTTCTCGCCCGGGGCGAGTAGGGCATCAGCTCCCGGCCAGTGATGTCCCGAAGGTAGAAGCTGATAAGCTGCCCGCTGAGATGTTGCGCAATGGTTTGGATCTGCCGGAGGTATCGGAGAACGAGGTAGTCAGGCACTTCGTTCACCTGTCTCACCTCAACTACGGCGTCGACACTGGCTTCTATCCATTGGGCTCCTGCACTATGAAGTACAACCCCAAGGTCTCGGAGGATGTAGCTCGGTGGGCTGGTTTCGCCGCACTCCACCCTTACCAGCCTGAAGATACGATCCAGGGTGCTTTGCGACTATTGTACGAGTTGCAACAGGCGTTGGGGGAGATCACCGGTTTGAGAGCAGTCACGCTGCAACCCGCGGCCGGCGCTCACGGCGAATTGACCGGAATGCTGATGATCCACGCCTACCACGAGTCGCGAGGGGATCGAAAGCGCACCAAGGTGCTGATACCAGATTCGGCGCACGGGACGAATCCGGCCACGGCCGCTATGTGCGGGTACGCTACTGTGCCGGTGAAGTCCGACGATCGCGGAAACGTGGATATGCAGGCTCTCCGGACACTTATCGATGAAGAGACTGCAGCGCTCATGCTCACCATGCCCAACACTCTAGGGCTGTTTGATGAGAACATGCTGGAGATATCGGAGGTCGTTCATCAGGCTGGCGCACTGCTCTATGGGGATGGGGCGAACCTCAACGCCCTGCTGGGAGTGGCAAAGCCTGGAGATCTCGGATTCGACGTGATGCACGTCAACCTGCACAAAACCTTTGCTACCCCTCATGGAGGCGGTGGGCCAGGGGCGGGCGTAGTTGTAGCTAGAGACCTGCTCGCGGATTTTCTGCCTGTGCCGGTGGTAGCAATGACTTCGGAAGGTAAGTATACGTTTAAGTACGACCTTCCCAATTCGATAGGTAGGGTCCGTAGCTTCTACGGCAACTTTGGAGTGCTGGTCAGGGCATACGCCTACATTAGAGCCTTAGGCGCCGAAGGGTTGTGCAAGGTCGGCGAAAACGCTATCATCAGCGCAAATTACCTTCGCGTGCGGTTGCAGCAGGCGTACGAGGTACCCTATCCTCGAACCTGTATGCACGAGTTCGTTCTGTCTGGAAGGCGCCAAAAGGCGTTAGGTGTCAGAACTCTCGATATAGCCAAACGCTTGATCGATTACGGCATTCACCCGCCCACGGTGTACTTTCCGCTGATCGTCGAAGAGGCATTGATGATAGAGCCTACTGAGACAGAGAGCAAGGAAACGCTTGATGCCTTTGCCGAGGCGATGCTAGCGATTGCTAGAGAGGTAGAGGAGCAGCCTGAGCTAGTAACATCCGCACCCACGACGACGGTGATAGGCCGGCTTGATGAAGCGAAGGCGGCAAGGCAGCCGAAGCTGCGTTGGTGAAAACCCCTGGAAACGAGGTGGTAAAGGATGGGTCGACTGCTGGAAGTCAGCGATCTGAGGACCTATTTTTATACGCAAGACGGAGTGGTGAAGGCCGTGAACGGAGTCTCCTACACCCTTGACGAGGGGGAGACGCTGGGGCTTGTAGGGGAGAGTGGGTGTGGTAAGAGTGTGTCCGCGCTGTCGATCATGAGGCTGATACCTCAGCCGCCGGGGAAGGTGGTTGGGGGGCAGGTGATGTTTCAGGGGCGGGACCTCTTGAAGGTCAGCGAGGATGAGATGAGGAAGGTTCGGGGCAAGGAGATCGCGATGATTTTTCAGGACCCGATGAC
>JBMNNU010000122.1:0-9308 GCA_050942695.1 Chloroflexota bacterium | reverse complement strand
GCCCCTTCCGTCTGGTAATGGTATCGGCGCTGATAACGCACTTTTTGATATCGGCGCGCGACGGAATCTCGTACATCACATCCAGCAGGATATCCTCGATGATAGTCCTGAGCCCGCGGGCACCTGTCTTGTAGCGGAGAGCCTGTTCGGCAGCCGCTTCGAGGGCATCCGGGGTGAATACCAGCTCAACCTTGTCAAGCGACAGGAATTTCGAGTACTGCTTGGTTATGGAGTTCTTCGGCTCCACCAGGATGCGCATCAAATCGTCTTTTCGCAGCGAGTCCAGGGCTACCGTTACCGGTAGGCGGCCTATAAACTCCGGAATCAATCCATATTTAAGCAGGTCATCTGCGATCAGTTGATGTAGGAGGTTTACTTCTTCATCAGTTTCCGTTTTTTCTGCAGTGAAACCGATAGTGCGCTTGGAACCACCCACTCTCTTGGCCACGATGTCGTGCAATCCCTCGAAGGCGCCGCCCACGATGAACAAGATATTCGCGGTATTGATTTGGATAAAATCTTGATGCGGGTGCTTACGCCCACCCTGAGGCGGGACGTTCGCTAGAGTGCCCTCGATAATCTTGAGAAGGGCTTGTTGCACACCTTCACCTGAGACATCGCGGGTAAGCGATGGGTTGTCGCTCTTTCGTGCAATCTTGTCGATCTCGTCGATATATACGATGCCGCGCTCTGCTCGCTGTATGTCGAAATCGGCGGCCTGGATCAGTCGCAGCAGGATGTTTTCCACATCCTCGCCCACATAGCCTGCCTCCGTTAGAGCGGTAGCATCTGCTATGCAGAAAGGGACGTCCAGGATCTTCGCCAGTGTTTGCGCCAGGAGAGTCTTCCCGCAACCGGTAGGCCCAACGAGAAGGATATTGCTCTTCTGAAGCTCAACGTCATCGATTTGCATACCGGCGTTGACGCGTTTGTAGTGGTTGTATACGGCCACCGAGAGGACCTTTTTCGCACGCTCTTGACCTATCACGTAGGAGTTGAGCTGCTCATAAATCCTCTTTGGGGTCGGTACTTTTGACAACGGTACTTTTGACCTTGCTGCTGGTTGAGACTCTTCGTCGATAATCTCCCGGCACAGGTCCACACACTCGTCGCAGATGTACACGGCACCGGGCCCCGCGATCAAGCGGCGCACCTGGTCCTGGCTCTTTCCACAGAAAGAACAGTGGTACTGACCGCGGGTCGGTCGCTGGTTGGCCATCTTCGATCGGTCCTCCTCTTTGCGGTTTACGGGAACAAATAATTAGACGCCCCATTGCAGCGCAGGCATCATTGTCTGAAAAACAGTAACAGTAAGCAGTCTGGAATTCCGGACGGACAGGGAGCCGCAAATGAGCGATAGTGCTCAGCGGTTCGGCTCCCTTACATCATATTATACGTCTTTTTCAAGCGAACCGTATTAGGATCGCTTGGAGAGGACACTATCTACAATACCATATTCTGCTGCTTGATGGGCATCCATAAAGAAATCTCGATCGGTATCCCTGATTATCCGCTCGAGAGGCTGCCCGGTGTGGAGAGCCATGATCTCTCGAATACGGTTCTGGAGGCGCAAGATTTCCTTAGCTCGGATCTCGATATCCGCAGCAGCTCCCTCGAAGCCGCCTGATGCCTGGTGGATCATTACGGTCGAGTTGGGCAGGGCGTATCGCTTCCCCTTGGCCCCGCCGCATAGGAGTACTGTGCCCATGCTGGCAGCAAAACCCACGCAGATCGTCGCTACGTCGGGTTTGATCAGTTGCATTGTGTCGTATATCGCCAGGCCTGCCGAGATGACCCCCCCTGGAGAATGGATGTACATGTTGATATCTTTCTCCGAGTCCTCTCGGTCCAGGTAGAGAAGCTGGGCGATTATCAGGTTGGCGACGGTATCGTCAATGGCTGTTCCCAGGAATACAATTCTCTCCTTCAGTAGGAGGGAGTAGATATCGAACGATCTTTCTCCTCGATTAGTGGTCTCTATGACCATCGGGACCAACTGATTCTTTATATAGTCAGCGTTCATTCTTCTTCCCCTGTTTGGTTCTCCTCCACCGGGGGGGATTCTCCCCGGGTTGCCTCGGCAGCGTCCTGCCCACCTGTGGCAATCTCCACCAAGCGGTCTACTGTCTTACGTTCTCTTAGCCGAGGCCTGTAATTCGACTTTATCCTCTCTCGTTCTTCGGCTGTGACCTTACCTTGATATTCGGAGAGAGCTTTCTCAACGGCAGTCTCAACCTCTTCATCGGTGACTTCGATGCCCTCTTCCTTAGCCACGGAGTCGAGAACCAGCGATCGCTTCAGTTGCCGGCGAGCTGTAGACTCCATCTCCTCCTCGAATGCCTTCTCGGTCCTATCGCTGAACCGTAGAAACTGTTCGAAGGAGAGCCCCTCAAGGCCGACCCTGCTTTTTGTGCTCTCAACGAGTGCTTTGGCCTGCTCCTCAACCCAGACCTCCGGCGGCTCGGCTTTAGCCTGGTCTACTACCGCGGCGACCACCGACTCCTCCAGGTTGTGCCGGGCTTCGGCCTCTGATTGTTTCTGTAATTGCTCCCGAACGGAAGCCCTAAGCTCATCCACCGATGAGTAGTCGCCAAGCGATTTGGCTAACTCGTCGTCTAGTTCGGGTACCTGTTTCTCTTTGACTTCGTTAATCCCGATCTCTAACGTGGCTTCTTTACCCGCCAGCTCCTTTTTGGCAAAATCATCGGGCAACGTTACGTCCAAAGCTTTTCGGTCTTCAGGTTTCATTCCGATGATCTGCTCCACGACTCCGGGCGCGATGATCTGCCGTTCGGGATCCAGAACCACGTGCAGGTTCTGGCTATCGATAAAGGTTTCATCGTCCGCCCGGCCACGAATGTCGATGGTCACCAGATCCCCTGCCCTTGCTTCGCGCTCCATGGGCACCCATTCGGCCCTCGATTGGCGCAAACTTTCCAGGGTATTGTCCACCTGCTCCTCGGTGACTTCGGGTGTTTCTAGGGTCTGCCGGATGGCTTTGTAGTCACCCAGCTCGACCTTGGGGCGAACAGGCACTGTAGCTTTAACTGAAAGGGGTTCGGCGCCGACGATATCCAGTTCGGGCTGGCCGACAGGATCGATGCCGGTTTCCCGGACCGCCTCATCGTAAGCTTCGGGGATTAGGATCTCGAGTGCCTCGTTCATTAATGTCTCTCGGCCGACCAAACGTTCGACCATAACGCGAGGTGCTTTGCCTCGCCGGAAACCAGGAACGTTCACACGGGAGACGATCCGGCGATAGGCTTTTTCCATGGCCTTTTCAACTCGCTCGGCCTCGATCTCCATCTCGAGAACAACCTGGCTACCTTCGATCTCAGAGGCGGTTACCTTCACGAAATTGCTCTCTCCTTTTTTACACTGACCCCGCCCTAAGTTGGGCGTGTGTTATCTACAGAATTGGGCTCTTTGTTAACAAAGAGCCCAAATAGCTGCCGTTATTGGACAAGGAAAAGCGAGGCAGGGATAACCCTTGCCTCGACCGATCATTGTGCACGAGGAGCGGAAGACGAGATTCGAACTCGCGACCCTCTCCTTGGCAAGGAGATGCTCTACCACTGAGCCACTTCCGCACATCTAGCGAGTAGCGGATAACCAGTAGCTCGCAAAGACGAGCCCCGCCCGCATACCTTCATGGCTACTTATTTCTCGCTACTTGCTTGTTCCTTACTCGCTCGCCTTCGGTGGGGAAGGCGGGACTCGAACCCGCACGGATCACTCCACATGATCCTAAGTCATGCTCGTCTACCAGTTCCGACACTCCCCCAGCCTGGGTGAGCCGCCAGGGACTCGAACCCCGAACCCAGTGATTAAGAGTCACTTGCTCTGCCAGTTGAGCTAGCGGCCCAAGCAGTAAAGATTATAACCCATGCCTTTTGATATGTAAAGGGTACGAGATTGCCGCTCAACACGGGTAGGACGTGCGCATCTCGACGCCGCGACGCCCCGTAGTATTGGGGCAAACTCACGTGACGCCGTTAATTATAATAAAGCTGGTCCAATTATTGCACCGGTTCAAACTTGACAATATCAATCGATGGCTGCGCTCAAAAGAGATAGCCTTCCCCGGTTTGCATCCAATCTGATGAGGTGACAGGTTGGCAGGCAAACCTTTTGTGCACTGGACGTATCAAAATTTAGTGTTGACTCACCTCTTTAATATTGGTACAATGAACTTTACGGCCGAAGAACGCCCAGTTCACGCCTCACACGAATCTGTGCGGAGGATTGCAGTTCATGACACTTGTTCGTCCCTCTACCTCGCTGGCTAAAATTGATGGCGTCGGAAGACTTTCCTTTGCTCGTATACCCGAAGTGATGGAAGTGCCTAACCTGATCCAGGTGCAGCGAGATTCCTTTAAATGGTTCCAGGATGAGGGTTTAAAGGAACTTTTTGCTGAGATTTCCCCCATCCAAGACTTTACCGGAAGAAATCTCGAGTTGACCTTCGAAGGGTATCGCTTCGATGATCCCAAATGCTCGGAGCAGGAGTGCCGCGAGCGCGACGTTACCTACGCCGCTCCCTTGCGAGTTCGAACTCGCCTCCATATTAAATCAACTGGAGAGATCAAAGAGCAAGAGATTTTCATGGGCGACTTCCCGCTCATGACTGAAAACGGTACTTTCATCATTAATGGCGCCGAGAGAGTTGTAGTTAGCCAGTTGGTACGCTCGCCCGGGGTTTATTTCACTGTGGAAGAGGATCCATCCAGCGGGCGTCCCCTCTGCATGGGCAAATTGATCCCCAATAGAGGCGCCTGGTTGGAGTTCGAAACCAGCAACAAGGATATCCTTTCCGTAAAAGTTGATCGAAAACGAAAAATCCCGGTAACCACGCTGCTGCGAGCTATCGGGATCGGCTCTGATGACGAACTGCTCGAGTTGTACCAGGAGGTGGACAACAACGAAGAGCACCAGTTTATTCGCTCCACTATCGAAAAAGATGTAACGAAATCGACGGAAGAGGCTCTTCTGGAGTTCTATAGACGCTTGCGACCAGGCGACCCGCCCAACCCGGACAACGCCCGCAACCTGCTAAACTCCCTATTCTTCAATTTCCGCAGATACGATCTCGGCAGAGTTGGCAGGTACAAGCTCAATAAACGATTAGGCCTCGATATACCGACAACCGAGCGGGTGCTTACGCCCCGCGACCTGACTGAGATCGTCGGCAAGATGATCCAGATCAACAATGGGCAGGGTAGGCCCGACGACATTGACCACCTTGGGAATCGCAGGGTGCGAGCGGTGGGCGAATTGATCCAGAACCAGTTCAGAGTCGGCTTACTTCGTATGGAGCGGGTCGTCAAAGAGCGTATGACTATCCAGGAAGCGGAGCAGGCGACCCCGGCAGGCCTGATCAATATTCGGCCGGTGGTAGCAGCCATGCGAGAGTTCTTCGGCGGGAGCCAGCTCTCACAGTTCATGGATCAGACGAATCCGTTGGCTGAGCTGACCCATAAGAGAAGACTATCAGCTCTGGGCCCCGGTGGCCTCAGCCGCGACCGGGCAGGGTTCGAAGTGCGTGACGTCCATCACAGCCATTACGGGCGGATCTGCCCCATCGAAACCCCAGAAGGCCCGAACATCGGCCTGATCGGGAGCCTGGCTACCTACGCTCAGATAAACCAGTATGGCTTCATCGATACGCCGTACCGCAAGGTGTGGAAACGGGTCAAGGTTGATCCTGAGATCATCGTTGGCCGCTTCCTGCGTCAGAAGGTGGTTGATCCCGCTACAGGGGAGGTCATCGCCGACGTGGGAACTCAGATCGATGAGAAGCTAGCCGAGACTCTGACGAAGCTGCCAATTTCTGAGATAGAGCTGAAGCCTTTTGTGACGAACGAGATTCAGAGGCTAACCGCCGATGAGGAGGACCTCTATACCGTAGCGCAGGCCAACGTTCGATTGAACGAGGATGGTACTTTCGTCGATGAGAGGATATCGGTCCGCAGGGGCGACAAGTTCTTGTTGGAGGCGCCGGAGCGGATCGACTTCGTGGATGTGTCCCCGAAGCAGACCGTCTCCGTAGCCACTGCCTTGATCCCGTTCCTCGAGCACGACGACGCCAACCGTGCGCTGATGGGCTCCAACATGCAGCGCCAGGCCGTGCCGCTACTGCAGCCTGAAGCCCCGCTCGTGGGCACCGGCATGGAGCGCCAGGCAGCCCAAGACTCCGGCCAGGTGCTGCTCTCTAAGAGTGATGGGACCGTAGTCAAAGCCGATGCTCGGGAAATCGTAGTGTCGGATGCCGATGGCAACTACCATCACTACCCGCTGCAGAAGTTCCTGCGATCGAACCAGGGGACCTGCATCAGCCAGCGTCCCATCGTTTTCAGGGGACAGCGGGTTAAGGCAGGCCAGGCGCTGGCAGATAGTTCGTCTACGAATCGCGGCGAGCTGGCGTTGGGGCAAAATGTCCTGGTGGCCTTCATGTCCTGGGAGGGCGGCAATTTCGAAGATGCCATCCTGCTCAGCGAGTCCGTCGTTCGGGAAGACAAATTCACATCCATCCATATAGAGAAGCACGAAATCGAGGCCAGGGATACAAAGCTGGGTCCCGAGGAGATAACTCGAGATATCCCCAATGTGGGCGAAGACAGCTTGAGAGACCTGGACGAGCACGGAATAATCCGGGTTGGCGCCGAAGTAGGCCCTGGTGACATTCTGGTAGGCAAGATCACTCCAAAGGGTGAAACCGAGCTCACTGCAGAAGAGAGGCTGCTCAGAGCGATCTTCGGTGAGAAAGCCAGGGAGGTAAAGGATACCTCTTTACGGGTCCCTCACGGTGAGCGGGGAAAGGTGGTCGATGTCCGGGTCTTTGAGCGGGGCAGCCACGATGAGCTGCCAGCCGGTGTCAACAAACTGGTCAGGGTAAGCATCGCTCAGAAGCGGAAGATATCCGAAGGCGACAAGATGGCCGGCCGACATGGAAACAAAGGTGTTGTGGCTCGGATCCTTCCTATAGAGGATATGCCCTTCCTGCCCGACGGTACTCCGGTAGAGATTATTCTCAATCCGATCGGTGTGCCTTCTAGAATGAATGTAGGCCAGATCCTGGAGACTCACCTTGGCTGGGCTGCTGAAGCTCTCGGGATCAAGGTTGCCACGCCCGTGTTCGACGGGGCAACGGAAGAGGATATCCGGGATCTGCTGGAGAAGGCTGGGAAACCCCGAAACGGTAAGATCACGCTTTTCGATGGGCGCACAGGCGAGCCCTTCGATCAGCCGGTTACCGTGGGCCAGATCTACATGCTGAAGCTGGTTCACCTGGTGGAAGACAAGATCCACGCTCGGTCCACAGGCCCATACTCGCTGATTACACAGCAACCGTTGGGTGGAAAGGCGCAGTTCGGTGGCCAGAGGTTCGGAGAGATGGAGGTGTGGGCTCTCGAGGCCTATGGCGCCTCCCATATTCTCCAGGAGATCCTGACCGTCAAATCCGACGATGTGGTAGGCCGGGTGAAAACCTATGAGGCTATCGTGAAGGGCGAGAACATCTTCGAGGCGGGCGTGCCCGAGTCCTTCAAGGTGTTGGTCAAGGAGCTTCAGAGCCTCGGCCTTGCTGTAGAGATATTGAACGAAGAAGACGAGAACATCCCCCTGTTGGAAGATGCCCTAACAGACGCGACGCACGTCATGGATGTGGACATCTCCAGGCTGGAGCGGTGAGAAATGCTTGATGTAAATAACTTTAATGCAGTGCGCATAATGCTCGCTTCCCCCGAGGCCATTCGCAGTTGGTCTAAAGGGGAGGTAACCAAACCGGAGACGATCAACTACCGGACGCTGAAGCCGGAGCGCGACGGACTCTTTTGCGAGCGGATATTCGGCCCGACGAAGGACTGGGAATGCGCCTGTGGAAAATATAAACGTGTTCGGTACAAGGGTATTGTCTGCGATAAATGCGGTGTTGAGGTAACCAGGGCGAAGGTTCGGCGCGAGCGGATGGGCCATATAGAGCTGGCCTCCCCGGTGAGCCATATCTGGTTCGTAAAGGGTACTCCTAGTCGGATAGGCCTTCTCCTGGATATGACTCCACGAATGTTGGAGCAGGTGCTCTACTTCGCGAAGTACATCATTATCGAAGTCGATGAGGCCGCACGCCAAAAAGCTATCCAGCAGGTAGAGCACGAGGTGGAATCTAGGGTTAGCCGGATCGACCGCACCTCAGAAGAGCGGATAGCGGAGCTGGAAGAAGACCTTTCTGCCAGGGTCCAGCAAATCCGGGACGACCGGGATGCCCAACTCCGAGAGCTGGAAGCTCGCAAGGTAACCTCGACCGATGAGGTAAGCCAGGCTGCTCAGGCCGTCGACAGCCAGCTAGAGCAGTTGGTGGGGCAATCCGCACCGGATGACATCGTATTCGAGCCTGCCGGGGTTACCCTGGTGGAGCAGGGTGCGGCGGTTCGCCGAGACCACAGAGACGAGCTCCGGAGGCTGGCTCAAGAGCAGATCGCAAGGATCGAAATCGATATCCAGAATGAGCAGGATAAGGTTACAGCCAGGGCCGACGCTGAGGTCGACCAACTCCGCTACCAGCACGAAGAGCAGATAAACGAGATCCGGAGCCGCGGTAGCTCTGAGGCCGAGGCGATTAGGATGGCTGGGGATGCTCGCATCAAGAAGATCGAGCAGATCAAGGTGATGCAGACGCTCAGCGATATGGAGTACCGCGACCTGATCGAACAGTGCGGGAAAATTTTCCGAGCTGGTATGGGTGCGGAAGCAATCCACGAACTGGTGGAGCGTGTGGACCTAGACCAATTGGCCGCCCAGTTGAGAGGCGAAACCCGATCATCTTCAGGGCAGCGGCGTAAGAAGGCCACAAAACGGCTCCGAGTTGTGGAAGCTTTCCGGAAATCGGGCAACCGGCCTGAGTGGATGATTCTCAGCGTGCTGCCGGTGCTGCCGCCAGACCTGCGGCCTATGGTGCAGCTCGATGGAGGCAGGTTCGCTACCAGCGACCTGAACGACCTGTATCGCCGTGTAATCAATCGGAACAACCGTTTGAAGAGATTGTTGGATCTCGGCGCCCCCGAGATCATTATCCGCAACGAAAAGCGGATGCTGCAGGAAGCGGTGGACTCCCTTATAGATAACGGACGGCGCGGGCGGGCTGTATCTGGGTCCAGCAACCACAAGCTGAAATCCTTGAGCGACATGCTGAAGGGAAAGCAGGGGCGCTTCAGGCAGAACCTGTTGGGGAAAAGGGTAGACTACTCCGGGCGTTCCGTGATCGTGGTAGGCCCCGAATTGAGGCTCCACCAGTGCGGGCTGCCGAAGAAGAT
>JBMNNU010000121.1:0-9346 GCA_050942695.1 Chloroflexota bacterium | reverse complement strand
TTATGGTGCATTCTCAAGCTAGTTAGGAAAAAGTTGACAAGTTTGCTGCATTCTGGTAAATTTGCGGCGCTTGGCGCTCGGCTAGTCGCCAGATAGGGCATCGTATACCTTGAGCGCATACGCCCTATCCAGCGATGGGAGATCCTAATTAGTCCTCTTCTCACAGTTCTCGGGGGAGTAATCCCGTACGAGCCTTTCGTTACCTCGAGTTTGTTTTGTCGCGAGTCGTCTAACGTTAAACAGGATCGGTCAGGTTGATGAAAGGGAGGACTGTAACATTTGAGGATCAGCATCGAAGGATGCGCCAGCGTCAGGCAATAGGAGGCGGCGCTTTTTCAGAGTTGACGGACAGCGTCCCGCTTTTCTAAAAAATCGAATAGCATAGCCGAACCTCCGCCATGTGGCGGAGGACGGGGGATCAACTTAACTGGGGTGAATGGCGTCCATCGACGCCTAGGGTAGCTCTTTCAGCCCGAACCCGTCAACTAACCTCGTAGGCATTTGAGAGAGGCTGAGCTCGTTTCCTTCGGACCCGAGACTGTAGTCTCGGGTCCTTTTATTATCCTCTTTTGATATGCCACTCGGGGGCCAAGGTCGCCGGTCCAGTTGTGACAGCGGCACCGGCTAAAGTGGAGGTGACATGAGCCAGGTAATAACCAAACCAGAGGTGGAGGTCCGCGGCTTGTGGAAAGTCTTTGGGCGCCACCCGGAGCGCATCCTGGCGTCAGAATGGCGTCACAAGAGCCGAAATGAAGTGCAGAAGAAGACAGGCCACGTCATCGCTCTGCGGGACGTGAGTTTTGAAGTGGCACCGGGCGAAACATTCGTGATTATGGGCCTTTCGGGGAGCGGTAAGTCCACGTTAGTTCGCTGCCTACTGAGACTTATAGAGCCTTCCGAGGGTCAACTCTTCGTGGGTGGCGAAGACATCCTCCAATATAGCAGCAATCAGCTCATCCAGTTCCGACGCAGCAAAGCCGGCATGATCTTCCAGCGTTTCGGTCTGATGCCTCACCGAAACGTCATCGACAATGTCGCATTTGGCCTTGAACTCCAGGGTGTGGACAGGCGGGTGAGGTTGAATCGAGCCAGGGAAGTCCTCAATCTCGTGGGGCTCGCAGGCTGGGAGAACAATATGCCTCACGAGCTGAGCGGCGGTATGCAGCAGCGGGTAGGGTTAGCGCGAGCGCTGGCCGCCGATCCAGAGATCCTGCTAATGGACGAGCCGTTCAGCGCGCTAGACCCGCTGATCCGGCGCGAGATGCAGGATGAGTTGTGCCGACTCCAGAAGCAACTGAAGAAGACCATTATCTTCATCACCCACGACCTGGACGAGGCGCTCAAGCTGGGAAACCGGATTGCTGTCATGCGGGACGGAGCCATCGTACAGTTGGGCACGCCGGAGGAGATCGTTGTTAATCCGCGCGACGATTATGTCAGTGAGTTCACTAAGAACATACGGAAGGTAGCCGTGTTGCCCGTACGCTCGATCATGACCCCGCCCAGGAACACAGTGCAGGCGATGCAACACCCTGCGGTGGCGTTGCGGGCGATGTGTGAAACCGGGAAGGAGCTAAGCGCCGATCTGATACTCCCCTGCACGGAGAAAGGCGCCTGTACTCCCCAGGAGTGCAGATGGTTTTCTGCTTCTAACATAGCATTTGTGGCTGATGGCGAGGAGAAATTGTTAGGTCTCCTTACCGCTTCATCAGCAGCGCAAGCAGCGCAGCAGGGGGCTAGGCAGGTTACATCCATGCTGGAAAAGCCGCCAATAATTTTGGAACCAGACACGACCGTCGAAGAACTACTGGGAAGAGTCGTGGATTACGACTGGCGATTTGACGCGCTTCCCGTAGTCGACGGTGAAGGCAAACTGGTAGGTGAGGTAAGCCGGGAAACAGTACGCGAGGTCGCTCTCAACCTCGCACCCGATGTTGCTGCCGCCGTCGTGTAGTCGGCGCACTGCTGGTGTCTACGGGCGAATTTCCGGCCCGATCGGTACCCGTAGACTCCGGTTCCGGCAGCAGCGCCAGACAACAGCGGTTTGGATACCGACGACAGGCTTTGATCGAGAAGATGTACCTGGAGAGATGCGAAATGCGGCAAAGGAGGACGAAGTCCTTATGGCTAAGATGTTAGAACGGTCGATGATGGAGGCCCAGCCCGTTGTGCTTAGGCCATCTGTCAGCAAAGCGAAAGATACTCACGATAACCTATCGAGGGCAGATGTAGAGCTACCGAGAGCGGTAGAGAGCCCGTTTTCGGAGTCTGTTCTGGCCCCAATCAGAGCCTTGGGTATCATACCCAGGTGGGTGTGGTTATCGGCGATTCTTCTGGTCGCGGGTAGTTTCACCTCGTTCGGCACCGCTGCAGATGTACCTGAGCAGATGTTGGTGGGTCCGGGGATTAGAAAGGCAATCGATGGCGCCGTCGATTGGGTAGTCGTCTATTGCCACCCATTCTTCAGCGCAGTCAACACCAACTTGCTAAAGTACCTGCTTGTCCCGCTGCAAGACTGGTTGATTGGGCTTCCCTGGTGGCTGACGACCTTTGTCGTCTCTCTAGCGGCCTATCGAGTGGTTGGGCGAAGCTTCGGGTTTCTGGCAGCAGGTATGATGGTGGCTCTGGCAGCTATCGGGCTGTTCGAGGCAGCGATGGCTACCCTATCTATCGTGCTCACTGCCACTTTGCTAGCAATAGTTTTGGGAGTCCCTGCCGGCATTATCGCAGCTAAGAACGATCTCTTCGATGCCGCCATCCGTCCTGTCCTGGACTTGATGCAGACTATGCCCAGCTTCGTGTACCTCATCCCGGTGGTTATGTTGTTCGGCCTGGGTAAGGTGCCGGCGGTGATCGCCGTTTGGATTTACGCAGTACCGCCCATCATCCGGTTTACCAATTTGGGCATTCGCCAGGTGGACGCCAACGTTCTGGAGGCAGCCCGAGCTTTTGGGGCAACCGGGGCTCAGTTGCTCATCAAAGTCCAGTTGCCATTAGCGCTGCCTACAATCATGGCTGGGTTGAACCAGACCATTATGATGGCTTTGGCCATGGTGGTTATCGCTGCCATGATCGGTGCTGGTGGAGTGGGAGCTGAAGTGCTCAACGGCATAGCTCGACTTGAGAGCGGCACTGGGTTGCTGGGTGGCATCGCTATCGTATTCATGGCTATGATCCTCGATCGAATCACGCAGGGACTCGTTAAGCAGCAGCCTGTAGGACGTGGATAGATACCGGGGGCCGGTCACCATTCCAGGCTACCGTCTGGAGTACCGGTCCGGCTTGGCCGACGCGAACTAGAAAAGAGGGAGATAATTATGCGAACAGGCAAGTGGAAAAAGCTAGCGGCGCTGCTCGTCGCTGTTAGTGCTGTGGGCGTGGGGCTAATCGGAGCCGCATGCGCAAGCACACCCGAGGCTGCAACCCCGGGGACCGCGGCACCGGAGGCTACATCGCCTGCGGCCGAGAAGTCGACCCTCAAGCTCGCAGATACACAGTTCGATTCCCTGTGGTTGAACAATGCCATCGGCAAGTTCGTAATCGAAAAGGGCTATGGCTATCCGGTAGAGACAGTAGAGCTCACTACCCCACTCGCCGAAACGGCCCTGGCGAGAGGTGAGATCGACATCTGGTTGGAGCTGTGGCAGCAGAACTGGAAGGATACCTACGATAAGATGATCGCTGCCGGGGACATCCAGAACCTAGGCCCTATCTATGAGGCCGGTCCGCAGTTCTTTATAGTCCCTACGTGGGTGTCTGAGGAGTACGACATTAAAACCGTCGAAGACCTGAAGCGCCCTGATGTAGTGAAGCTGTTCGAGAATCCTGAGAACCCAAGCAAAGGCGCCTTCATCAACTGCATCACGGGCTGGGAGTGCGCCAAGGTCAACCGCGCCAAGTTCAAGGCGTATGGACTTGACGAGTACTACGATATCGTCGAGCCGGGTAGCTCCGGGGCGATGGACGCTGCTCTGGCGGGACCGCAGAAGAGGCATGAGCCGGTATTCGGCTACTACTGGGCTCCCACGGCCCTTATGGGTATGTTCGACTGGCACGTAATTGAGGAGCCTGAGTTCAGCAAAGAGGTCTGGGCTGAAGTCGAAAAGGGGGTAGATGACGAGTCGTACAAGCCTAAGGAGGCCTGCGCTTACGAGTCCCTCCCAATAGACATAGGAATCCACAAAGATACGCCGCAGAAGGCTCCAGACGTGGTCGAGATGCTCAAAAAGATGGATGTAGGTTTGGAACCGATCAACAAGACCCTCGCCTGGGCTAAAGAAAACGACGTGCAGCCCACTTCGGAAGAGGTTGCGGTCTATTACCTGAAAACCTTCGAGGACCGATGGACCACCTGGATGCCGGCGGAAAACGCTCAGAAGATTAAGGAGGCACTAGCCAAGACAAGCTACTGACCGCTGCATTACCCGGCCATCCGGATCGGCCAGTTGCGGTCGAGGCTCGTCGCGAGCGCGTGTCTACCTTCCGGTGTCAATTCGCTCTGCCTGTAACGCTTTAGGATCCAGAAGCGCATCAGCAGGTAGTAGAGCACGAGGGCGACGGGCAGCGCTACTAGAAAGGAGTAATCCAGTAGGGTTATTCCGGCGATTGCACCAGCACCCCAAGCGATGTAGCTGGCCGGGTTGATGCCCTTCCAGTAGCGATACTGCCCCTCGGGGTCGAAGATCTGCGGGACGTCGATGCGCCGGCGCCGGATCAGGTAGTAATCGGAGAGCATCACCCCGGCAGTTGGGGCTAACGCCGCCCCTACAACCGGCAGGAAGGTCAAGAAGAGGTCTAGCAGGACCCATGGAAAGGTGAGGAAGAGCCCCATAAGGCCGGTGATGACAGCCCCCCTGCTGTAGCTGATTCTGGGTGAGCCGATTGCGCTAGCTGCGTAGGCAGAGGCGTATATGTTGGCGGTGATGTTGGTAGTGAGCTGCGCTAGAATAACTACGCCTAATGCCAGCAGCAAGAAGGCCCCACCGATCAGAGCGGCGATGGCCAGAACGGGATTGAACTCCCCGGTGAAGACAAATCCCGCCATCCCCACGAGCGTGAAGAACAGCATCCCCGTGGGCATCCCGATTAACTGCGCGATGAAACTGACCCGATTGCGGGTGAAGAACTGTCGGCTTGGCTCCGCTTTGACGAACCGGGTGAAGTCGGGTACGTTGATGGCCACAGTGGACCAGTAGGAGAGACTGGCCACAATGCCCACCACGAGGGGCTGCGGATCGGTAGCCGGATACTCCCAGAACTGCTGGATCGAAGCCTGGGAGAACATGATGAAGAGCAGCCAGACCGAGAGCACCACCAGGGCAGGGGCTGCGGCGTTCACCACGTTGCGGATCACCTCGATACCTGCGGCTACGATGGCGATCTGAAGTATACCGAAGGCGACGTACCAGACAGGGAATGCGGATATGCCCAGGAATTGCGAGCTGACCACCTCTATCGCCGTGGCCCCAAAGTAGGTTTGAATGCCGAACCAGGCAATGGCGGATAAACCCCGGAGCGCTAGCGGAAGATAGCTACCCATTATCCCGAAGGGCGCTCTCAGGTAGCCCGCAAAGTTGATGCCATGCTCGATGCCGATGTCGCCTATCAGGACTAGGATCGCCACCATGGCGAGATTGGCGATCAGGATAACCAGCAGCGCCAGAGGGGGTGAAAGGGCTTGTGCTAGCGAGGCTCCAAGGGTAAACACCCCCATCTGAGCCCCCATAGTGAGCCAGAGGGCAGCGAACGAGGGTAAGCCTATGTTGCGTTCCTCCATGCCCACCGGGAGGAGTTCCTGGCGAGCCAGGCGAGAGGGACTGAGGACCAACTCCCCACTGTGGCGCCTTTGCTCCGGTATTGCCATCTACACCACCCCTCCCCGCCGGTTCAAGACCGGCTGTCCCTCTGAGATTTACGGAAGACCACCTGCTCTAGGATGATTACTACGAGGATCACGAAGACTACCGGATTGGTGAAGATCGTCTGAACCACTCGCGGCAGAGCGGCGAGCACGGTATCCGGGAGCAGGTAGAGTCCAAGGGTGAGGAAGATGGAGAAGCTGACGATGAACTGCTCTCGCCTCCCGAATTCGGGTAGGGACATCCAGGTGTTGGCCCCGATACCTATGACGTTGGCCGCCACCCCCAGGAGGATGGCCCCCGCGAGAGGACGGGGCATCGCGGCCATCAACCCTGCCATGAAACCGAAGAAGCTGAGCAGGATGAATATGACGGACGCTACGATGATGGGAAAACGGCTGGCCACCCGTGTTAGGGAGACAATGCCAAGGTTCTCACCGTAGGCGACGTAACCCGGCACTCCCAGCGCGCCGGCCAGCGCGTTCTCCAGGAAGCCGAAGATCGCGAAGGATCGCTTTGTCCGGCTTGGTTCCATCCTCTCTCCCACCAAGCCCCCGAAAGCGTCGAGATTGCCATAGAGGTTCAGCGCCGCTAGGAGCGTCACCAGCGTCATGATCAGGATCAGATCTAGCGGTGGGAGGGCGAGTCCGAATGGAAATAGGATCGGCAGGTTGAAGGCCGGCATCATCGTTACCAAAGTCCAGTCGAATTGGCCGGTGATCATGAAGATGACATACCCTAGCACGATCGTGATGCCGATCGACGCGGAGGCTAGGAAGCCCTGGCCTCGGATCGACAGGTAACCGGTGAGGAGGGCGAGCCCTATCCCTAGCAAGAAAGGCCACCCAAAACCTAGCTGGGCAATGAGCTCCATGCCGGTTCCGGCGACGGCCAGGCCTATCATGATAACCATCGAGCCCAGCACCATCGGCGTCCAGACTAACTGGATGTATCGCATCCAGCCCAGGAGCGCTATTACCCCAACGATGACGCCGCCGATGATCAGGGCATTAAATGACTGGAGGGCATAACCCAGCCCTCCTGCAGAGAAGGCTGCAACGATAGCCAGCGACGGTATTATGTTTGGGCCGGAGAGCATCGCCATCCGGTGGCCCAGCCATGCCTGGGCTAGAGTAGCCAGGCCGATCATCAGCACGACCCGGCCCATATAGTTGGCCAGGACCCCGCCCTCAAGCCCCAGGCCTATGCCGACGATGGCGATGCCCCAGACCGCGCCATAAAAGCCGATCAACACCCACTGCAGGCTGTACAGCCCCATGTCTCCCAGGCTAGGCTTATCCTGAGAGCGATACAGCAGGTCGATCTGTGGTTCACCGGCTCCAGCAGCTCGGCCTTCTGGCTGTTCAACCGCATCCGGTTCTGATCCGTGCCTGCTTTCTTCCGGGTCCGGATCTCGCGGTTGGTCCATTTACGGTTGCTGGCTCATCAGGCGGTCGCGCTTCTCCTTCGCGCGGCGGATACCGTCGACTACGTTATCCGATGTGCTGACGCAGCCGAAGACCCCGCCCTGCATCTTGACCATCTCCAGCGCTGCGACGTGATTCTCCCATTTGGTGGCGCCGGTAGCGTCTTCGATCACCACACACTCGTATCCCAGATCGTTGGCTTCTCTCATAATGCCCGCCACACAGACGTCGGTAGTGGTGCCGCAGATGATTAGATGGGTGATGCCCTTGCTGCGCAGGATCAGATCGATGTCGGTCGTCGTGAATGCCCCCTTACTCGGCTTGTCGATGACGATCTCGCCGGGCATTGGAGCTACCTCGGGCAAGATGTCCTGCCCGGGTTCGCCAACGATGAGTACGCGCCCGTGCTGCCCAGCCTCGCCCAGCGGTGCTCCGATTCGTTTGCTCCGCCAGTATTTGTTCAGCGGCATGTTGCCCCAGTTCGGGTCGTGCCCTTCTCGCGTATGTACGACCATCATCCCGGCCTGGCGAGCAGCGTCCTGCATCTTTCTGGTTGGTCCGAGCGACCGGCGGGTGAGATTCAGGTCATAGCCCATCAGGTCGACATATCCCCCCGGCCCGTTGAAGTCGGTCTGAAGGTCGATACAGAGCAGCGCCGTACGTGCCAGGTCGAGGTCTCCGTCGTAAGGCCAATCGTAGGGCTCGGCTTTGATCATCACGCTATCGGGGGCAGCCCGGCGCTTCTCCACCTCTTCGTACATTTTGAAGAAACGATCGGCGGGATTGCCCAGGGGAGGGGACGTTTCGGCAAAGACGATGGGGATGTTCGTGGTTGTCATAGTTAGCCCTTTCCCTGTCAAGAGTGAACTTTTTAATCCCGATTGGTTTTTGCCTTGAGGATAGCCTCCATACTGCTATTCAGCTTTCCTCTGCTAAGGTGATTAACACTGTCGTGGTTGATGCTACAGTTGCCCAGCAATATCCATACCTTAGAGCCACAGAAGCGGTATGCTTCACGGCACGAGTCACAATGTAGCGTCGGGCCTTGTGCCCGACGTGGTACCTCGTCGGGGACGAGCCCCGACGCTACAGCATTGGACTTCGTCTTCTCAGCACGGTCGCTTCAGCGCCGTGCTCTCGGCCCCAGCAATCGGCTTTACCAACTTCGGGACGGTCTCAACACTCCGTTAAGGGCTCTATAGATGCGAGGGAAAGGCCACAGGAGTAGAGAGAATGATCCGTTGGCTTAATTGACAGGGGCGTTAAGCATAATCACAATAGACCACTGAAGGCGTAAAATGCGAAAACGCCGATGGCAGGAGGGGCGCAGGTGAGCGAACAGAAAAAATTAGGGGGAACAATCAAGGAGCCATTGCCTAAAATCGCTGTAGCGATGGGAGACCCCGTTGGCATTGGGCCAGAAATCGTTGTAAAGGCGTTATCTGAAGCTGAGATCTATCAGCACTGCGTCCCGATCGTAATCGGCGATGCAGGCGTTCTAGCTGAAGCGCCGGGCTGGAAGAACGGCGAACCCAAAATCGTTCGCATCGCAGATATCGAGAAAGCGAAGCCCGAAGTAGGTATCCTGCAGGTGATAGATCTGGCGAATGTGCCGGATAGACCGGAAAAGCCGGAGGCCAGTGTAGAAAACGGGCGAGCCATGGTGGAGTATCTGGACAGGGGTATCGAGTTAGCGCAAGCCGGTAAGGTAGAAGCCGTGGTGTTTGCTCCGTTGAACAAAGCCGCGATGAAGATGGCAGGGTTCAACTACCCTGACGAGTACGAGTACTTCGCCTCTATCTTCGATACCACAGACTATTCGGTGATCCAGGTAAGCCCTAATCTGGTGCTGGCATCGGTGACGCTCCACGCCTCGATCAGGGAGATGCCGGACCTGATAACCAGGGAGAGAATAATCAGCACGCTAAAACATGCGGTGAGCGCGTCCAGAGCTGCTGGGATCGAAAACCCACGGATCGGAGTTGCTGCCTTGAACCCCCACGCAGGTGAAGGATGCACCCTTGGGACGGAGGAGAGGGATGTTATTCGGCCTGCGGTAGA
>JBMNNU010000144.1:0-8033 GCA_050942695.1 Chloroflexota bacterium | reverse complement strand
GTGAATGCGCCTGGCACGGAGCCGATCAGCAACGAGGACCTTCTGGAGTTGGAATGCGATATTCTTATCCCAGCCGCTCTCGAGAAGCAGATTACAGAGCGTAACGCCCCTCGCATAAAGGCCAAGCTGATCGCTGAGGACGCGAATGGCCCGACAACTCCTCAAGCCGACGAGATACTGACAGCGAAGGGCACTTTGATCATTCCCGATATTTTGGCCAATGCCGGCGGAGTGACTGTATCCTACTTCGAGTGGGTGCAGAATCTGATGGCCTATTATTGGACTCTTGAGGAGATCAATGCTCGATTGGAAGCCATCATGGTGAGGTCTTTCCAAGACGTCAGGAAGATAGCCGAGGAGTACGAAGTCAGCATGAGAATTGCGGCCAATATGCTGGCTATCAAACGAGTGGCAGAGGCCGGAAGGATCCGCGGCATATACCCATGATGCAAAATAGCGCAATATGGGGAGTCCTGATGCCATCATTGCTCATACGAAGCGGGCAGTCGATAGACCGCCCGCTTTTTTACTAATTGTTCCTCTTGTTCCTCCAATAGTCCACCCTTATAAATCGGAATCGTAATACCGGTTGCGGCGATCGAGGGTAACTGCTACACTGCTGGCACTTTGTAGCTTCTGAAGGTTGGATAACCCTATTCAAAACAGGATAGAGATAGAAGTGTCCAGAACGTTAAAGAGTGTAGTCTTAGCGCTGATAATCGTACTTGTGGCTTGCGTATCGTTCCTCGCTGGATACGGTGTAAGCAGCCAACGAACGGTAGTTGCGGCAGCCGCGCCAACCTCTCAAGCTGCCACCGCGGACGAGCTCACGGAGAAATTCAAACTGTTTTGGGAAGCGTGGTCCTGGGTAGAGAAAGAGTTCTACGATAAGGCGAAACTGGATGCTACCAGCATTACCTATGGCGCCATAAGAGGCATGCTGCAGAGCCTTGGTGATACCCACACCGTTTTCGTCGACCCGCAGGAGAGAATCGTCAATGAAACACAGCTGCGGGGAGGTTTCGAAGGCATTGGCGTCTATGTGGAGATGGATGCGGATGGCAGGCTCATCATAGTCGCACCGCAAGAGGGGACACCTGGGGAAAAAGCCGGCCTCAAGCCGGGAGACGTCATCACACATGCAGACGGCAAGCCCCTGGAGGGACTCACGGTATATCAAGCTGTATCGCTCATCCGAGGCCCTAAGGGCACAACCGTTACACTGACTGTGTCAAGAGATGGCGAGCCTGAGCCTTTGACCTTCCAGGTAGTTCGGGACGAGATACCGGTGGAATCGGTTCGATATAAGATGCTGGACGAGCATGTTGCCTATTTGAGGATCAGCCAGTTTGGGGTTCAGACGAAAAACGAACTGGTAGATGCGCTACAAACGATGCTTGCTGAGAACCCCAAAGGTCTTATTCTCGATCTGCGCGCTAACCCAGGCGGCTACTTGATCGCGGCCATAGATGTCGCAAGCCAGTTCTTGGATAGCGGCATCGTGCTGTATGAAGTGAGAGCAAATGGCGAGAAGCTGGAGTTCCCCGTTAAGCCGGGAGGAGTAGCCGTCCAGATACCGATGGTTGTGCTGATAGATCGAGGCAGCGCCAGCGCGTCTGAGATTGTGGCGGGAGCGCTACAGGACAGCGGGAGGGCGGCGTTAGTTGGTGAGAGAAGCTACGGGAAGGGCTCCATGCAGAGCGTGCGGGTGCTGAGCGATGGGTCTGGGGTCCACATCACTATAGCCCATTGGCTCACGCCGAAAGAGAAGCCCATCGAGGGTACTGGTCTGACCCCTGATGTTGTTGTGGAGATGTCCAAAGATGGGCAGGGGGATACGGACCCGCAGTTGCAGAGGGCGTTGGAGATACTGCTAGGAGATGGCTCGAATCCCTAAAATTTCGCGATCCAGGCTTGGTCCGACAACACTCTGTCTGATATAATATACTATGCCTGAGAAACCGGAACGATTGTACGCAAACAATAGAAAAGCGTTTCACGATTACGAAATACTCGAGACTATCGAAGCCGGAATCGAGCTTACTGGTACCGAGGTCAAGTCGATCCGCGAAGGGAAAATTAACCTTCGGGACAGCTACGCTAAGGTCAGGGATGGGGAGGTGTGGCTGTACAACAGCTACATCGCAACTTACGATCAGGGTAATCGCTTCAATCACGAGACTGGGCGTCCGCGGAGATTGCTCCTTCACAAAGGGGAGATCGCCCGGCTGGGTAGCGCGACCAAGGAAACCGGTAGGACGATAGTCCCTTTGAGGGTATATGACCGGAAAGGGCATATAAAGGTCGCTCTGGGATTAGCTCGTGGCAAGAGGGAATACGATAAACGCGAGACTATTGCCAGACGGGAAGCTGAACGAGAGGTAGCGCGAGCGCTTAAGGACGCTGTTCGGCGATAGTACAGTAAGGGGGCGTCAGGTTTCGACAGGGGACGACACGCGAAGATTGCAAGCCGAGGTGCCATCACGCCTCGTTAAACAGGTGGCAAAGGCATAACTGCCAAAGAACCACTTCCTCTCGCAGCGTAACAACGCTTCGAGCGTCCGCCTGACCTCATCTCGGTGGGTCAGAGTCGGGCGTCACTAAGCCGAGATGCTGTAGCCCCGACCGCCTGCTAAGGGTTACCTAAGAGCAGCGGGCTGGCCGCCTGTCGCCCCGTCAGTAGGGCGGCAGTAGGTGAGATTCGAAATGCTGACTAAGCTTGTAGGATATTTTCGGTGGACTCGCTCTGGACGGGGAGTTCGATTCTCCCCCGCCTCCACCACATTTTTCCCTGCTGAGCTGTCGGCGGGGTTTTCTTTAACCTGAGGGGGTTGATGTGCCCATGGAGAAGGTCGTTGCTGAAGGCCTAACTTTTGACGACGTCTTACTTATCCCCAGCTATTCGGAAGTCCTTCCTTCCGACGTAAACATCAGCACGAGGCTGACAAAAGAGATCACTATCAATATCCCCATAATCTCCGCTGCTATGGATACCGTAACCGAGAGCCGCATGGCTATCGCTCTGGCTAGAGAAGGCGGGCTGGGTATCATCCATCGCGGTATGACCGTTGAAAGGCAAGCTGAAGAGGTCGATAGGGTCAAACGATCCGAGAGCGGTATGATTGTCAACCCTGTTGTTCTCAGCCCCAACGATTCCCTCAGTGATGCTTGGCGCATCATGGAGCAATACCACATTTCCGGCGTTCCCATCGTCGACGAGGATATGAGGTTGGTAGGAATACTCACCAACCGCGATATCCGATTCGAAACCGGCGGGGAGAAGAAGGTAGCGGAGTTGATGACCAGCAAGGGTCTCGTTACCGCACCGGTGGGCACGACTCTGGAACAGGCAATAGAGATCTTGCACCAGCACAAAATCGAGAAGCTGCCCATCGTCGACGATCATGGGATCTTGAAGGGGCTGATTACTGTCAAGGACATACAGAAGAAGATAAGCTACCCACATGCGGCGAAGGACTCTCTGGGTAGACTGCTGGTCGGAGCTGCCGTGGGTGTTGGGGAAGACCTGCTCCAACGCGCAGCAGCGCTGATAGAAGCTGGAGTTGATGTCCTGGCGGTGGATTCCGCCCACGGGGCATCGCGCAACGTAGTTAAGGCCATATCTACTCTAAAGGCGCGATACCCCAAAACACAGGTGATCGGCGGCAACATCGCTACCTACGATGGGGCCAAGCGCCTGATGGACGCTGGCGCCGATGCCATTAAAGTGGGTATGGGGCCGGGGTCGATCTGCACCACCCGCGTCGTTTCCGGAGCGGGAGTCCCTCAGATTACCGCGATAATGGATGCGGTAAAGGCCACTCAAGGGCAGGTTCCCCTTATCGCCGATGGAGGTATTAAGTATAGCGGCGACATAACGAAAGCCCTTTGCGCAGGCGCGGATTGCGTGATGCTTGGCAACCTGTTGGCCGGTGTCGAGGAAAGCCCGGGCGAGGTAGTGGTGTATCAGGGCGATCGTTATAAGGATTACCGTGGGATGGGCTCGATGGGCGCCATGAAGTACTTCGGCCGGGATAGGTACGGCCAAGCCCAAGGTGACAAGCTGGTGCCCGAAGGAGTGGAAGGGCGAGTGCCCTATAAGGGCCCTCTTTCTTACGTGCTACACCAGTTGGTGGGCGGATTGCGATCCGGTATGGGCTACCTGGGATGCCAAACGATCGAGCAGTTGCAACGAGAGAGTAAGATGATACGAATAACCCAGGCCAGCCTTGGTGAGAGCCATGTCCACGATATATATCTGACGCGCGAGGCGCCTAACTACTCCCGGTAGATCAAGGATAGAAGATAGGGTTGGTGTTAACTATCCATCCTGTTCATCCGGTTGCTCTGGGTCTTCGCCTCCCTGTGTCTCCGTGTCTTTCTTCAGTCGCGCCTCCGCGGCTCTCTTCTCACGCAACTTGCGCTCTGCTGCTTCGGTAGCTAGAGGTGTGTAGAAGGGATCGTCGCTCTGGCGTCCCTGGGACATTTCGCTGTCCGAACCCTCGGCATCTATCTCCGTCCACGATTCTTGAGGGAACTGGAGATGCCGTGCTTGCTCACCTTTACGCTCTTCTTGCGGTTTGTCTTCAGGTTTTCTCCCCATTCTGGCTTATCCCTTTCAAAATGATCTTCGGGTTACCGCGATTGCCGGTTAACGATCAACTGAGGGATAGTTAGCCCTGCATAGGTTGTGCCCAGCGCGAGGCATCGGGGCATGGTTCACACAAAAGCCAGATCTGTAGCGTCGGGGCTCGTCTCTTTCGTCACCCTCGCGAAAGCGGGGGTCCGGATGTCCCATCAACTCGTGAGGCTACCCCTACACGCCAACGTGGACCCCTGGATGCCCGATCAGGTCGGGCATGACGGCCTAGAGATGGATCGGGCATGGCGATCAAGGAAGCCTGCCGTTACGAGATAGACTGTCACCCTGGCCGTGAACCACTCCGGCATCGGCTCCAAAGAGAGGGAGCGGGTCGCGCTTGAACGATGGCGTAGATCAGAATTTTAGGCATGAGACTTGTTATTGTTGCATATAGAAGAGTAATCAAATACTAGGAATAGGAAAAAAGAGAAACATGGGGACGAGAGCCAGTCAAAACCAGCAAGTCGCAAAACAAGATGATGGCATTGATTGTGCTCTTGATGATCCTCCTAAGAACTAATACAATATAGATCACGCGCTAGCGAGCACCTAGCGTAAGGATAAGGAAGAGGGCTAAGACAGATGACACCACTCGGACAAAAGGTTAAGGAACTCCGTGTATCAAAGGGGATGACCCAGCAGCGACTCGCGGAAAAAGCCGAAGTTAGCCACTCTTTGATTAGTGCCCTGGAGTCAGGTCGACGAAAATACGTCTCAGCCCAGGACATCGAGAGGCTAGCGAAAGCCCTGGAAATCCCGTCCAACGATCTGTGGAAACTGATACCAGGTGGCAAGAGCGAGCAGCGGTATATCCCGATAACTAAGATAGCTTGAGAACGAAACCGCAGGCTGGCCATCTCTGTAATGTGAGAGAGACCAGCCTGCGCACACTATAATGTTGCTGTCATTCTATCTGCGGCCGAACTCCTTAGCCATCTGTTGATGGCTGAGGAGGATAGCCGTAGGTCGCCCATGAGAGCAATGTTGGGTAATATCGGCCTCTTCGAGCGCCTCTAACAGCGATCGCATCTCCTCTGGTTTCAGCAGTTGCCCCGCTTTTATGGCACCTTTGCAGGATAAGGCGACTGCCATTTGCTCCTTCCAGTCTTCCTTGATACCATCGTTAGAGAGGTCGCTCAAGGCTTCTTTCAACACCCGAATTGCTTCGCTAGAAGGCAGCTCTCCCGGTATTCCACGGACCAGAATTGCGCCCTCTCCAAAGGCTTCGAAGACGAAGCCCAGCGCCTCCATCGCATCCTTCGCCGATTGAGTTACTTCCCATTGGCCTGGCTCCAACTCCAGCACGGCCGGTTCCAGTAGATACTGTGTCTTAGAGTCGCTTTCCATAGCCTTTTTCAACCGATGATAAAGCACTCTCTCGTGAGCGGCGTGCTGGTCGATGAGATAGAGCCCCATCTCACCCTCCGCCACGATATAGCTTTGAGATACCTGCCCTATCAATCGGAGAATGGGTAGGCGTCTGCCAGCAACGGTTAGTTCGGATGGGGATGCACCCTGGTCCGGTGGAGCATCGATCAGGAGATGGGTAGTAGGCTGAACGTCCTGAGGGGCAGATGATGCGGGGGTAGTAACAGTATCGATCTGCTTAGCCCAGGAAGAAGACTGCCCAAGCGCTTCTCTGACCGCGTCGCGCAGCCCACCGTAGATGCGCCGCTCTCGCAGCAATTTGACCTCGCTCTTCGATGGATGAACGTTTACGTCAACTTCACTAGGGGGTGCCTGGATATCGATAATGGCGATCGGATGTCTGCCCACGGGAATGAGGGTTTGGTACCCCTCTTCGATGGCATACGAAAGAGATCGGCTTTTTACAAGTCGTCGATTGACGAATAGCCAAAGGTTGGATCGGTTGGCGCGGTTCACTTTCGGATCTACGAGGAAGCCGTTAATTGTGGCAGCAACCCCCTTTGAGAACTGGTCGATAGTGATCTCCGCGCTAACGGGGATCAAAGATGCCGCCACTTCACGTCCCAGAACAGCGAGAACGGCCTCTTCAGGGTCACCTAGGCCGGGGGTACTCAGCACATGCCGGCCGTCCACCACCATCTCGAAACGAACCTCTGGGTATGCCAGCGCAAGCTGGTTCAGTAAGTTGATTACCTGAGCCGTCTCGGATGCGGCCGATCGGAGAAACTTGCGGCGCGCCGGAACGTTGTAGAATAGATCCTCGACCGTGACGGTCGTTCCCGGAGCGCGAGATGTAGCCGTCGGTTTTCCGATTACGCCTCCATCAACCTTCAAAGAAAAAGCCGCATCGACGCTCGGTATTCGACTGACCAGGGTGAGTCGGGAAACAGACCCGATGCTGGATAACGCCTCCCCCCGAAAGCCGAGAGTGGAGATCGACGACAGATCGTCGGCGGATGCGATTTTGCTGGTGGCGTGATGCTGCACCGCCAACAACAGCTCCTTCGGCCCCATACCGGCCCCATCGTCTGCTACCCTAATCAGGTCGCGGCCACCGCTGGCGATCTCAACATTCACAGACCGGGCTCCGGCGTCCAGCGAGTTCTCGACCAGCTCTTTTACTACCGAGGCCGGTCGCTCGACTACCTCGCCCGCGGCTATCTTTTCCACAACTTCCGGTGGGAGGATCTTAATACTCAATGGGCTTCTTAATCCCTCACTTTTTGCTGTAGCTCGTTTAGCTTGGTGATTGCCTGGAGCGGTGTCATGCTCTGGATATCCAGGGATCGCAGCTCATCTATGATTTCAGAGTAATCGGATGCCAACGTTCTCTCATCAACAATACTGGTTGTTCTGGGTGAGGCCTTCCCATTTTCTAGCGCTTCCAGGATCTCTCTCGCGCGCCGGATAACCGGTCCCGGTACTCCTGCCAGTTGGGCAACGTGAATCCCATAGCTCCTGTCGGCGCTGCCGGGCACAACCCTGTGTAGAAACGCCACACGGCCGCCCTCTTCCAGGACGTCCATCCTGAGATTAATCACTCTCGGGAGTAGCTGTTCCAGATCTGTGAGCTCGTGATAGTGAGTGGCGAAGAGTGTCTTACATTGAAGCCTCGGCTCCTGATGAAGGTATTCTATCACCGCTCTCGCTATCGCCATACCGTCATAGGTGCTGGTGCCTCGACCAACTTCATCCAATATCACTAGGCTGCGGTTGCTGGCATTGTGAAGCACGTTGGCTGTCTCGGCCATCTCCACCAAGAAGGTGCTCTTACCGGTAGTCACGTCGTGCTGGGCGCCAACCCTGGTAAATATTCGATCTATCAGCCCGATACGCGCCTCCTCGGCTGGAACAAAGCTCCCAACCTGCGCCATCAGCGCTATCAACGCGACACCTAGTATGTATGTAGATTTTCCCGCCATGTTGGGGCCGGTAAGGAGTGCGATCTGAGACTCTTCACACG
>JBMNNU010000119.1:0-9400 GCA_050942695.1 Chloroflexota bacterium | reverse complement strand
ACCGATTGCTTCCTCGCTACTCAAAAACCCCCGCGTGCACATAGGTTCAGGGTCTTTTAGTTCTACGACGTTGCCGTTAAGACGTACCGATCTGGTAATCTATGAGCATCGTTTTGGGCACCAATGAAGCCAGTTTCGGGCTTGGATGAGCGTCCTCGCGATCATTGAACAAGGCGCCAAGAGAAAACTAAAAGACCCTGATAGCGGCGGTGCTTTCGATCGCTGTCCAGTCGATCATGCTACACCATACATCCTTTGCTCAGCTTGCCGCCTGGAGCTAGGCGCCTCAATCATACCACCGCAAGTAAATGCTGGAAAAGCTGGCAAGAGTTCCCAAGGCCTATCGACGCTCACGGCGTATGCTCTGATGCCACAGTCATGTCAAGGACAATCAAAATTTTCCTTCGAGATCGTGACGGTCCGATTCCCTCCGCAGCCTAGGCTTCTTGCCGACGACGTCACGCCCGAGAAGCTGGCCTCCGTACTGACTGACCACGGTCGGATGGGCATCATTACCCCCGAACCCGACATCTTCGAGTTGGTGACAGGCTGATACGGGAAGATGAACTTCGGCGTGTATCTTCGAGCCCACTGTGAAGACCCTATTCGGGATGATTATATCGGCCGGCCAACCGATATCGTGCGGTTTCCGGCATTCACGATCTCTATAGGTGATGATCTAGTTGGAAGCCGAGCCCATTCGTCAGACCCCAAACCGATAGGCGCTCATAGAAACCTGATCTTCCGATTAATTGCTCTGTGGATCGATCACGCTTCCTGGCAGAAAAGTCGCTTCGGGCCACAGATCTGACCAAGAAACTCGCGACCAAAGGACTCCACAGGTGCAAAAAACGCGACCTAGAAACTCCACGGGAGAACCGGGCTGTCCAGACCGGGAAACTGGTCATTTTCCCGTGGTTTCCGCGCTAAAGCAGTGATCGGCATATAAGCCCTTGGTCGTCAGTTCAAATCTGACCCCCGCCACTTTTTTGTGTCCTGTTAAGCCCTAGTGACATTGGGTTTAGCAGGATTTTCACTTCCGCGGAGTACGTTGGTCAATGTAACCACGAAACTTTTTCGAAGTGGCCAGTGGCTTTTCTTCGCCCTCAGATCGGAGCTAAGACAACACCACCCAATTCCACACCAGTGTCATCACCTTCGTGCCACAAGTAGGCAAGAGAGATACTTGCTTAGGTGAGCACGTTGATTCAGAGACCATCGAGTTGATCGCAGGCCAGGAACATCTGGTTGCAGTTTTGCTCACTCGGTAAACAAACGGCACGGGGCGCGCCTAACGATGCAGGCGCGCCCCGTGTTGCTTGATCTGGCGGCGAGTACGATCTCAACAGCGGTATTAGAGGAGTTTGCTAGCCAATTGCACTTTGACTGCGCGCTGGACGGACACGCGCTGCCACGTCGAGCAGTTGCCGGTCCTCACGCTCTGGTCTTCGCCGCGATCTTCGCCCACTCGTCCCGAAGCTGGACGGCCCGGTTGAACACCAGCTTGCCACCGGCCGTGTCGGGATCGACACAGAAGTAGCCCTGGCGCTCGAACTGGCAGATGTAGCCCGACGCAGCGCCGGCCAGCGATGGCTCGACAAAGGAATTGGTCAGGACCTCGAGCGAGTTCGGGTTGAGGTTCGCGGTGAAATCCTGGCCTTCGGGCACGTCGGTGGGGTCCTCCTTGCTGAACAGCCGGTCGTACAGGCGCACCTCGGCCGGCAGCGCGTGCTGAGCCGACACCCAGTGAATCGTCGCCTTGACCTTGCGCCCGTCGGGGGCCTCCCCACCATAGGTCGAGGGGTCGTACGTGCAGCGGAGCTCGACCACCTCGCCGGTCTGGGGATCCTTCACCACGCCTACGCACTTGATGAAGTAGGCGTAGCGCAGCCGGATCTCCCGGCCCGGAGCGAGCCGGTAGTACTTGGGCGGCGGCTCCTCGCGGAAGTCCTCCCGCTCGATGTAGAGCACCCGAGAGAAGGGCACCTTCCGCGTACCAGCAGCCGGGTCCTCAGGGTTGTTGATCGCGTCGAGCTCCTCGGTCTGGCCTTCGGGGTAGTTCTCGATCACGACGCGCAGCGGCCGGAGCACCCCCATCACCCGAGGCGCGCGCTTGTTCAGGTCCTCGCGCAGGCAGTGCTCGAGGAGTGCGACGTCGATCGTGCTGTCGTTCTTGGCAACTCCGATCCGTTCGCAGAAGGTGCGGATCGCCTCCGGCGTGTAGCCCCGTCGACGCAGGCCCGAGAGGGTCGGCATACGCGGATCGTCCCAACCGCGCACGTGGCCATCTTGGACCAGCTTCAATAACAATCGCTTGCTCATAACGGTGTAGGTCAGATTGAGGCGGGCGAACTCGATCTGCCGGGGGGCGTAGATCTCGAGTTCGCGGAGGAACCAGTCGTAGAGCGGCCGGTGGTCCTCGTACTCGAGCGAGCAAAGCGAGTGGGTGATGCCCTCGATCGAGTCCGACTGGCCGTGGGCAAAGTCGTACATCGGGTAGATTTTCCACTTGTCACCGGTGCGATGGTGCGGCCGATCGCGTATGATCCGGTACATCACCGGGTCGCGCATGTTTATGTTGGGTGAGGCCATGTCGATCTTCGCCCGCAGCACACGCGAGCCGTCTGGGAACTCGCCAGCCCGCATGCGCTCGAACAGGTCGAGATTCTCCTCGACCGACCGGTCGCGGTAAGGGCTATTCTTGCCGGGCTCCGTGAGGGTACCGCGGTTGCGGCTGACCTCCTCGGGCGTCTGGTCGTCTACGTAGGCCTTACCTTTCTTGATCAGCTTGATCGCGTACTCGTAGAGTTGCTCGAAGTAGTCGGAGGCGTAGAACTCGCGGTCGTCCCAATCGAAGCCGAGCCAGCGAATATCCTCCTTGATCGAGTCGACGTACTCGACGTCTTCCTTGACCGGGTTAGTGTCGTCGAAGCGCAGGTTGCACAACCCGCCGAACTCCTCGGCGATGCCAAAGTCGATGCAGATAGCCTTGGCGTGGCCGATGTGGAGATAGCCGTTGGGCTCGGGCGGGAAGCGGGTGTGGACCCGGTCGAAGCGGCCCGACTTGAGATCTTCGATTATCGCCGCCCGGATGAAGTCGGTGGCGGCAGGATAGCTGCTGTTGTTCATCATTCAATATCCTGTCTCATGGCGTTGAATATATTGTACCAAACTGGGCGGCAGACGCGAGCGGCGGCGTCTTGGGACGTTGGGGAGGGTGAATGAGTGGCTCTGAGAGGAGGATAGCTCCCTTGGGATCAATGCCTAATTCCATGCTCTATTGGGACGTGACTTAGAGCCCATGGCCTACAACCGGTCGGCTCGGGGATTGAATCTCCCGCCGCTTTCTACATCGCGTCCGAAACCTTCCATACTCGTTCGCCGTTGTATAGAATGACCGCGAGCCTGAAGTGCGGCTGGCTAAAAAAACCACATGGAGGCAGTGCGTGCTGAACGTGGGTACTCGACTATATGACCCTGCGGATCCCAAGAGCTTTCGAAACGCCGTGCCCTTTGCTGCTCTACTAGTAACGGCCGTCGGCGCGGAGCTGGCTGCAGCCTGGCTCGCCTACTACACGATTGGTGAGATAGTGAGCGGGATGCTGTTCATAGCTCTGGGACTAAATGTGGTGCCAATCGCGCTGTACGCCCTGCGAAGGCCTGTGACGGCTGTACTTGCGGCATTAGTGCTCTTTGCCGCGATAGTACCTTATCAAGCCGTCTTGGGGCACAGACTGCTCGCACTTAATGACGAGGCGGGAAGAGTCGTTGCCTACCTGTACGAGACGAGGTTTCGGACTGGCGAATACCCTCACGACCTCACCGGCTATACATTCCGTGACGCTGGTTTGCAGCCCTACTTCCAGGAATACCGGCGCGATGCTGAAAGTGGTGGCTTTCGCCTCAATTGGTATGTTGGCACTCCCAGCACGTCACACTCATACACCCCACGTGACGGCTGGGGCTACTACCCAGACTGAAAAAAAGGGACACCATACTAAAAAAACGTAGAAGCCGCAACGCTGTGCTCGCTCGCGTTGCGCACCGTGCCCGCCCGGTGCCTCGTACGGCCGCACCGATTCACGTGGTGCCAGGCCGGCAGAGCCGCCGCCCCCTACAAATCGAGGGTGGCAGAGTGTGGCGCTGTGCTCGCTCGCGCCACACGGCCACTACGATGCTGTGTGCGAATATTTGGTCAACGATCATAACCGGGCTTGGCACCGTACCGTAGGGCAAGTGGCTTGTCCCCTGCCGCCTTGCATTGAGCCGGTAACGTTGGGTATCGGCCCCATTCCCCTGCCGCACCTATCAATAGGGCGCTTTAGCGTCCTTTAGCGTCTTAGCCTGGCCCATTTATGGCCAGGCGTCGAGATCAGCATTTTCTCGGATACTTGGGGCTCACCCCTGCGCCCGAGGAGCCCGTCACGTTTCTGGGCTACATGCGTCCGTAGTACAGGGCCCTGTGCCCTGTCGTCCACGTTGACCTGCATTATCCAAGATGGCATATACCAACGAGGGCTGCAGGGCAGACCGCCCTGCACTACTGGTGCATGAGAAGCTCTTCCCGGAAACATGGCGGACACCGCTGAGTACGGCATGGTTCACACAAACAGCCAGATCGGTTATTTTTTTCTGACCAACACCTCGACGTCCAAATGCGGGTGATCTATACTTGCCAACCAATCGGGGCAGAGCCCGGCAGAATTAAGACAGCAAACGGAGAAGAGCCGATGGAATACCGCAGAATCATCCCCTGCCTGGACGTCAAGCACGGCCGGCTCGTCAAGGGGGTCAATTTTGTCGATCTCAAGGACGTCGGCGACCCGGCGGAGAGCGCCGCCGTATATAGCCAGGCCGGGGCGGACGAGATCGTCTTTCTAGATATAACGGCCACGCTGGAGGGTCGCAAAACGCTCATCGACGCCGTCAAGCGGACCGTGGAGCGAGTTTCCGTCCCGTTAACGGTGGGCGGAGGCATCAACAGTTGCCGGGCGATCGAGGAGCTGCTCGAGCTCGGCGTATCGAAGGTCTCGATGAACTCCGCCGCTGTGCGCGACCCGGATCTGGTGCGCCAGGCTGCCAGAGAGTTCGGCAGCGATAAGATCACCATCGCCATCGACACGGCCAAGAACGCAAAGCTGCCTTCGGGCTTCGAGGTCATGGTCAAGGGCGGCACCGCAGGCACCGGACTCGACGCGGTGGAATGGGCTAAGAAGGTAGAGAACCTCGGCGCGGGGACCATCCTCCCCACCAGCATGGACACGGACGGCAAGCAGACCGGGTACGATATCGCAATGACTCGCGCGATCGCCGACGCCGTATCGCTGCCGGTAATCGCGTCCGGCGGGGCTGGCACGCTCGAACACCTGTACGAGGCCATCACCGAAGGCCACGCCGACGCCGTGCTGGTTGCATCCATCGCCCACTTCGGGACCTACAGCATCGGACAGATGAAAGAGTACCTGGCAAGCCGGGGCGTGCCGGTTCGCCTGTAACGAGATAGGCCGATCCCTAACTCTCTACTACGAAGAGCCATATCGAGTTGGGGGTGTATATGGGCGCGAAGGTCCTCGCATCATCCGGATAGCGCCCGGCGATAGGTGGATCGAAACGGTATCGGGGGGTTGCCGGAAGCGCGTCACTCGAGTTTGTGGCAGACCCCCATCACCTGCTCCACGTCCAGGACGAAGGCCAATCCATGCCCGGGCCTCTCGAGCTCGAGTTTACTGTTTATCGATTCCAGCACCCGTTCTGTCTTGGCCTTAGACACCAGCGTCAGCACGACCTCCTTCTCGGGGTGGATTGGGATTCCCAATATTTTTAACTGCTCGTGGATCCCCGTCCCCATGCCGAGGAGAATAGTGCCGCCATCCGCACCTGCCTTCTTGACAGCTTTCATAACGGATTCGGCGCGGCCCCTGTTCACTATCGTGACGATAAGATCAACCGCTGTCTCGCACCCGTTCATACATTGTTCACCGAGGCGCCTGTCTAACCATTATTAATCAGAAGCAGGCCTACCTCAGTATCCTCCTCACCCTGTCGATGATCAGCCCCGGCATCAACACCGCGAGACTCTGCGCGAGGGCGATGATGGGGATTATATACCAAACCATGATGATTCGCTTCAGCACTTTCAACGATAAGCCAACATGCGGTTGAGGGCACCATTTGTATCGCATCTTTCGAAACGCTACAATAATAGACACAAGCCCACTCAGCTAAACGTGGTGGCCAGAGCTTCCTCGATATAGCCCTTGCCGATGTAACGGCAGTGTCGCAGCCGACGGATGGCGAGGTGGAGCCCTCTGTAGGATCGACGTAGGTCGGAACCTGCCCGATGAAGCCCTGGTATTAAACCCGGCTCATTCAACTCGAAGACCCGGATCCATCGCCTTCCACGAACGGGGCTTGTTTGGTTGGAATCAGGATAACACCCCAATCTAATACGGATTTGTCGGAAGCACCACACAGTGCGTCGTTTCTCAAGTAGCGTATTTCGATGACCAGCCAGCAATAGCCATCCCAGCGGAAGCCGTCATTCACGCGCTAGCGGCAATCCAGGGCATCAGGGCAACCGAGGCCGCGTGGATGCCCGCTTTCGCGAGCATGACGAAGTGTTGGATATTTACGGAACGACGCACTTAGCAAGACTAACGGAATGGAACGTTAAGAAGGGAATCTTCATTTTATGTATGTTCTGGTTGCCAGATTCAAGGAGGCACTGTATGCCGTTGTCCCTATTGCTGTAATCGTACTGATATTAGGTGTAACCTTAGCGCCCCTTACTGTGTCGGAAATGGCAAGATTCAGCATAGGGGCTTTGCTAATCAGCTTCGGATTGGCCATATTCTTGATTGGAGTTGATATTGGAATCACTCCAATCGGGCAATCTGTAGGCGTGCTGATAGCAAAGTCCAATAAACTCTGGCTGTTGGTTGTTGCCGGTTTTGGCCTCGGTTTCTTGATCTCCATAGCTGAGCCAGATTTGCATGTCCTTGCCGGGCAGGTCGAATCCGTCACATCGGGTGTAATATCGAAAGCGAGCATCGTCGCCATCGTGTCTCTCGGCATTGGGATAATGCTCTCATTAGGCCTCGTTAGAATAGTGTACAACATCCCGCTCTATCGATTATTGACAGTCATCTACGCTGGCATAGGCATCCTCGCTATATTTACATCCCCCGAGTTCTTGGCCATATCGTTTGACGCCTCAGGAGCAACGACTGGCGTGCTGACAGTCCCGTTCATCCTCGCTCTGGCAGTTGGTGTCTCGGAGTTGAAAAAGAGTAGCAAAGCTTCCGAGAAAGACAGTTTCGGCTTGGTCGCTTTAGCTGCTACAGGCGCAATATTGACGGTTATGATCATGAGCGTTCTTTCCGAAACCGATAAAGTTACAGGAAGTCTTGCATTCGATGAGGTGGCGACATCATCAATTGTCGAGCCATTTATTCAAAAACTCCCTACAGTGACCGGGGAGGTCTTCCTGGCTCTGTTTCCTATCATATTGGTTTTTTTCGCTATCCGGAGAGCAGCGTTCAAAGGTTCGAGGCGGGCGTTCCGAAAAATAATGGTGGGACTTCTATTTACATTTATTGGGGTAGTGCTATTCTTAACGGGCGTGAACGCCGGTTTCATGGATGTGGGCAGTACCCTGGGATATCGAGTAGCATCTTTAGACAATAAAGCCTACATAGTGATTGTAGGCTTCGCCTTGGGCTTCGTCGTCGTTCTGGCCGAACCGACTGTTCATGTATTAACGCATCAGATAGAGGATGTTACGAGCGGGTACGTAAACAGAAAACTAGTATTAGGTGCGCTTTCCATTGGGGTGGGCCTTGCCGTTGCGTTGTCCATATTAAGGATACTTATTCCGGAAGTGCAGTTTTGGCATTATCTGTTGCCGGGTTATTTCATTTCGATAGTAATGACTTATTGGGTGCCAAAGCTGTTCGTTGGAATGGCATTCGACTCTGGGACGGTTGCTTCCGGCCCGATGGCAGCGACATTCATATTGGCATTCGCACATGGCGCTGCTGAAGCAATAGAAGGGGCAAGTGTCATGGTAGATGGATTTGGTGTGATCGCAATGGTAACAATGACACCAATAATCGCATTGCTAATCATTGGCGCTCTCTTCAAGCTATACTCCGAGAAAGGAGGCATCGAAGAGCATGCCGAATCGCGATAGCGAATCCCCTTATAAGCTAATATGGGTGATCGTCAATGTCGGGGTAGGAAGCAAGGTAATACGTAAAGCCAAGCAATATGGTATCAAGGGGGGCACCGCCTTCATGGGGAGAGGCACAGTGAGCGACCACATTCTGAGCCTCCTGGGGATCACCGACGTAAGAAAAGAGATCGTTTTGTTGGGCTCGGATGGAGCCACGGCTGACTGTGTTCTTGATGTGCTTGATAAGGAGTTCCAATTTGAAAAACCAAACCATGGAATAGCCTTCACCACATCTGTCTGTAACATAACGGGAACCAGACTCATCAAGTGCGACGAGACTGCAGAAGGAAGAGGTGTAGACGACGCGGTGTACCGGATTGTCACAGTGATTGTAGATAAAGGGAAAGCTGAGCAGGTGATCGAAGCGGCTACCAAGGCGGGGTCGCGAGGTGGGACAGTGGTCAACGCGAGGGGCTCGGGAATTCACGAAACGAAGAAGCTTTTTTCCATGGATATCGAGCCTGAGAAAGAGATCGTCATGATCCTGTCAAAAAAGGAAAAGACCGCTGGAATTGTGGCTTCGATCAAAGATCACCTGAAAATGGACCAGCCGGGAAATGGCATCATCTTCACCCAGGATGTGAACGAGGCGTACGGTTTATTCGAGTGATCGACAACCGCGCATCCGACACTCTCCCTGGTATAACTGGAATAACAGCGACGCCTTCTCCGCTTCCCCTGTAGCTCTACAGCGAACACCACGATACATAAGGAGCCCTCAAATCCACAACCAAGCCAGGGCCATCTTTACCGACTCACTTGCCCATTTGTCCAAAACGTAAGGAAGGGGACGAGGACCGGCGAGCAGGATGCCCGCGCTCCCGGCAGATGATGACGAGCGGGCCGGCGGCCCGCGCTCCCAAGGATGGACGGACTGCACAGCAGGGTTATCCGGCAGGCGTTTATTCAGCGGCCCGCGCTCCCGGCATGAGGCGGAATGGGGCTAACCCCTTCTCTACGGGTTTGCAATCGGAAGGGTAAAGCTGAAGGTGCTCCCCTTTCCCGGCTCGCTCTCAACCCAGATCTTCCCTCCGTGCGCCTCCACCAGCATCTGGGTAATATACAGCCCCAACCCCAGCCCCTCAGCCTTCCTGGTCCCCTTGATCCTATAAAACCGCTCGAAGAGGTGTGGCAACTCATCCGGCGCGATACCGATGCCCTTGTCGG
>JBMNNU010000118.1:0-9465 GCA_050942695.1 Chloroflexota bacterium | reverse complement strand
GCTGGAATCGGTCCGATCGGGTCCCGCAAAAGGGAGACCACGATTCGGTCACCGAGTCCCACGAGCTCCTGCTCGCTGCCTCCTTAAGCCCAGCCCCATTCCTGTTTTTCGACAGGAATCGCCTGCTCTCGAGACAACCGAAGTCATGTTATTCTGTTGCTTTACATATGATAAGCCTTTGGCCTGGAAGATGCAAGGATAGCAGCCAACTCGTGGGGAGAAGAGGGGATACAACTTGATGGAGCGCATCGTAATCGCAGGCGCCGGTTACGGGGGTCTGAACACAGCGCTGCAGTTAGAAAGCCGTCTCAGCAGTTCGACAAGGGATGATTGGGAGATCCTTCTGGTAGATCGCAACAGTTACCACCAGCACATTATCCTGATCCACGAGGTAGCCGCCAACAGTAGAGCCCCCGAAGAGGTGATGGTGCCTTTCGCCAACATCCTTAATGGCAAGCGGATTTCGTTCATTAAGGGCGAAGTGAGTGGGGTGGATCTGCAGGCGCACGAGATCACCGTCGGCTCCCGAAGGATCGAATACGACAGGTTGGTCATCGCGCTGGGCAGCGAAAGCAGCTTCTTTGGTATACCCGGAGCGAACGAGAATACCCTCACCCTTAAATCTGTGGATGACGCCCGCCGGATCAACGCCCATATTAAAAGGATGTTTGCCTTAGCTCGTTGGGCGACCCCGGAGGACCGGGTTCCCCTTCTCAACTTCGTCGTGTGTGGGGGCGGTTACAGCGGCGTGGAGCTAACCGGTGAGCTGGCAGACTGGTTGCCCGAACTGGCTGCAGACTACGACGTGCCATACTCCAAGGTCCGCTTGATAATCGTCGAGGCCGCTCCTACTATCCTGTTCGGCTATCCGGCCGGCCTTCCAAGACAAGCCTCAGAGATGCTGCTGAAAAAGGGCGTCGAGCTCCGGCTTGGCTCGCCGGTGGCGAGAATCGAACCGAACATGGTATATGTAAAATCGGGGGATATGATCCCCTCCCGTACGATTATCTGGACGGGTGGAGTGGAGGCATCTCCCATGCTCGCCCAGTGGGGGCTGCAAACAGGCGCCAAGGGGCGAGCTGTGGTAAACGGCTACCTGGAATCGGTCAACAATCCGGGCGTTTACCTCGTCGGCGACAACTGCCTGGTAACCAATCCATCTACCGGGCGACCCCTTGCCCCCTCCGCTCAAATCGCCCTACAAGAAGCATCTATAGTCGCCGATAACATCGCCGCCGGTCTCCTGGATGAACCGCGGAGGGTATTTAGGCCGGGTTCGACCGCTGAACTGTTCTCTGTAGGGCGTAGCCGAGCCTTCGCGCTCATTGGACGAGTCGCCTTCGACGGCTATCCAGCCAGACTGCTCAAAGAGGCTTCTGCGCTCCGTTATTACTTGAGTATCGGTGGGCCTGGAATGGTGATTGGGAAAACGCCGGAATCTGTTCGCGCCGCAGCCGGCATATCTGCCGCCGTTTTACAGGGGCGGTGACTCTGGACATGAGGTGGAAATGATGACTGCGGAAGGGACGGTAATACTCGATAAGTGCCCTATGTGCGGCAAGGGGCCGGTGGCGATCCTCCGGCAGGGTTGGAGCACCCGCAATACGGCTGCCTCCATCTCCTGTCCCGACTGTTATGCCGCGTTCTCGAAGAAGGATGGCGGATTGGAATTGAGTCGCTGTGAACCCGACCGGGTGGCCCAGATCCGCGGATTCGGCGAAGGCAACGCCTGCCTTCGTTGCTATCCCTGCCTGCAAGGGGCGGTCTTTACCAAGGATGAGTGGGAGAGACTTGCGGAGATGGAGTGGCCGCTGGGCGGTCTTTCAGCCGGTAGCGTTCAGGCAACGGGTATCAGGACTCAGGACTCAGGACTCAGGACCCAGGGCCCATCGGTTACCCTGGAAGTGGGATTGCTGGATGGCGAGGAGATCGAATTTGAAATTGGCCCGGTGTACTTTGGAGAGGAGATGTTGGGCATTGAGAGCCCCGCGGGAAGGGTAATAGTGACCAACCGAAGGATGCTCTTCTTGGGTGCCGACGCCGTCCACCCGATCGATCTCGATACTATCGTCGCTGTGGAGGAGAGCCGGCCCGGTTTGCGGATCCAAAGAGAGGCTGGGTTCGAGCCGATCTACCTGTTTGCGCCTCTTTTCTCTGATGCCTTATCGAGGATAAAACAGGCGTTATCCAGCAGGTAATACCGACAGCAGTGATCAATTAGGAGGAAACACCCCGGCAACGCATCCGGCTCAGCAACAACGATCCTACATCTCGAGCCTCCTGGACCCTCATCGCCAGCACTGCTACCAGGTAGACAGCCATGCCGATTGCAGCGCCTCCGGCGACTAACAGGGCGATCTCCGGTCCGGAATCAGCCAGCGGCCCTACCGCTACTAGAAGAATGTGGCAAGACAAGCCCATGACGCCTGATGCCCCTACGACCTTCGCCAGGAAGATACCCAAATCGCGGCTCACCAGTCCCTGCACTCTCCGATTCAACAGCCAGAGCAGCACCAGGGCGTGGGATGTGTTCTGGACCGCGTTAGCCAGCACCAGCCCCAGCATCCCCAGAGGCCGGATCAATGTAAGCGCCACCCCGAGATAGACAAAAATGGCCAAGACCCCAACCAGTACGGGGGTCTTGGTGTCCTTGCGAGCGTAAAAAGCGAAGATCAGCATCTGATCCACCGCTGCGAAGGCGATGCCTGGGGAGTACCCGAGAAATGCCAGGGCTGTTAACGCTGTTGCGTCGGGGTCGAACTCCCCGCGCTGGAACAGCAGTTGGATGATCGGCTCTCGCAGCACAGCCAAACCCACGGCCGCCGGGACTATCAGCACCAGGATCATCTTGATGCCCATGAGTAGCGTGGCGCTGTATGAGGAGTCCTGCGTCCTGAGTCCTGAGTGCTGAGTCCTGAGTGCTGAGGACGGTTCTGCATTCTGGGTTCTGGGTTCTGAGTTCCGGGCATCCCCCCTCTCCCCGTGAGAATCGCCTAGTTCCCTCTCCTCGCGAGAGTCGTCAAGTCCCCTCTCCCTGTGGGGGAGGGGCCGGGGGTGGGGTTCGTCTCCCTGTCCCCGCGTCTCCGCGCCAGCCTCTCCCCCCGCCTCCCCGGTAGCCTGGCGCGACAGCGTCGGCAGCACTGCGAAGGAGGTAGCGGTGGCAACCAACCCCAAAGGGAACTGCACAAGAGTGGTGGCAAAACGCATAGCCGCTAAGCTGCCCTCGCCAGTTTGTGAAGCCAGGTAGCGGTCGATGATGACGCCCATGTTGGACACGATCAAGCCCAGCGCTACCGGCGCGTACAGCTTCAAAATAGTTATTACGGCTGGATGGGAGAGATCAAAAGCCGGCCGCAATCTGATATCTTTCATCCCCGGCAGTTGGATCGCCACCTGCAGCATCGTCCCCAGCAGCACGCCAATCACGAGACTGCTAACGTGCAGCCGTCCGGCTAGAAGTACCCCGCCCAGAATGATCCCTAGATTGAAGATCGCAACCGAGAATGCAGGTAACGCGAAGCTTTGGCGAGCGTAGAGAGCTGCCGTCAGTATCCCGGCTGTACCCATGAACAGCACCGATGGGAGCATCAGCCTGACCAGATAGGTGGTTAAAGCCCGCGCCTCTTCGTCAAAACCAGCCCCCAGGACATCAACCAATAGGGGTGCTACCAGGATGAGAAAAGCGACTACCAGAGCGAGGGCAACGGCAGCCATGCTCATAACCACGCTGATGATGCGGCCAAACTCTTCTCGGTCTCGCTTATCAGCGTAGCTGGTGAAGACAGGGATCAACGCCGCGCTGATCGCGCCGCTGACCAGCAGGTCGTACACCATGGTGGGGACTGTGGATGCAACTACGAAGATATCGGTAGCGATCCTGGTGCCGAAAAGGGCAGCGATCACCTGCTCCCTTACCAACCCCAGCAACCTGCTGATGATGTTGCCGAGCATGATGATGCCGGCAGCTTTGGCGATAGTAGATCTGTTCTCCAGGTGAAGACTCCTGCAATGTAAATCGCGCGCCATCATATCGTTCGAGGGGCATGAAAGCAACAGACCTCAGCATCTAGGCTGGCAAAGCTGTTGCAGAGGTTTATACTAGATTGTGCTCTGCAGACACTATCGGTAGTCGGTAGGAGGTACATAATGAGTACTCGGACTCGAAACTGGCTGTCTCTGGCTATCGCGGTCGCAGTTCCTATGGTCGCTGGCGGCCTCGGCTCCCTGCCTACCTACCAGGCCGTCCGCACCTGGTATCCCAAGGTTCGGAAACCATCGTGGACACCGCCATCGTGGGTCTTCGGTCCGGTTTGGGCGACGCTCTACACACTCATGGGGACGGCCTCGTGGCTGGTCTGGCAAGAGGGTTGGGATCGACCGAAGGTTCGGTCGGCAGAAGCCCTGTTCGGGGCGCAACTGCTGCTGAACGCGCTTTGGACACCCATCTTTTTTGGCCAAAGAGCTTTTGGAGCGGCATTAGCCATCCTAGTGGTGTTGTGGGGATTAATTGTCGCCACAATGGTCGGGTTTTATCGTATTCGCCCACTAGCAGGGCTGCTATTAGCCCCCTACCTTCTCTGGGTAAGCTACGCATCTACCCTGAACACAGGTGTGTGGTGGTTGAATCGAGGCCCCGGCAAATCCAGGTAAGCACTCGCTCGACCTACAGCGCTTTACATATTAAGATTGCCGAGATGATTGCCGTTGCCTTGAGGCCACCGCTACAGCGGCGCCTAATTCGACCTCTGGAGAGCCGATGTCAGTCAGACTTCGAGATATCGCTGGGTTGCTCGTTGCCGTTGCCATTCCCCTGGCCGTCGGCTACATCAGCTCGATGGCAACCGAACCGATAGCCCAGACATGGTATCAGATCTTGAACAAGCCTCCCTGGGCGCCTCCAGCTTGGGTATTCGAGCCGGTTTGGACAGCGCTTTACATTCTGATGGGGGGCGCGGCCTGGTCGATATGGAGGCTCGGCATCGATAGGTCGGACGTACAATTCCTATACTGGTATCGAATTTGGTATGAAGCCTCGATTGAGGTACCACGTACTGAGAAAGCTGATCCAGTGTCAAAAGCAGAAGCGAGGCGTAGGATGGAGACAAACGAGCCTGGTTTGGTAGCGCTCTTCGGTTCGGGCGAAACCTCTCACAGCGGGCGTAGAGTGTGCGAGTGGATAATGAATCGATTGGAACCGCCGATCTCAGTATCCATCCTGGAAACCCCCGCGGGATTCCAGCCCAATTCTGCGCAAGTCGCCGGGAAGGTGGCCGCTTTCCTGATGGACCGTCTCCAGAACTACCGGCCTGATGTGTCCATCATCCCTGCGCGTAAAAAGGGCACGCCGTTCAGCACCGATGCTCCTGATCTCCTGGCGCCTCTCCTGCATAGTAAAGTCATCTTTCTTGGGCCAGGCAGCCCAACCTACGCCGCCAAACAGCTTCAAGGCAGCCTAGCGTGGGAATACGTACAGGCTCGACACAGACTGGGATCTGCCCTACTTCTCGCAAGCGCCGCAACGATAGCAGCCGGTAGCTACGCTCTGCCGGTTTACGAGATCTACAAGGTTGGATGCGAGCTGCATTGGCAGCCCGGATTGGACTTCTTCAGGCCGTACGGGCTTTCGTTGGTTTTCATTCCCCATTGGAACAATAGGGAGGGCGGAGCAGAGCTTGATACGAGCCGCGCCTATATGGGGCAGAAGCGATTCGGGCAACTGCTGCAGCTCTTGCCCAGCGGAGTAACGACGGTTGGCATAGACGAGCACACCGCCCTGGTGATGGATCTGGGATCAGAAAGGTGCCAGGTAATGGGCCGAGGTGGCGTAACGCTTCTCAAGGGAGGCGACGAGATATACTTCGCTAGCGGGGAGATTTTCCCAATATCCCAACTCGGTCCATTCCGTAAACCGATGCCGGCCCAGGAGATCCATCCCGAAAGCTGGAGCACCGTCCTGTCAGCCGAACAAAAAACAAAGCTAGAATCGACCGAACCACCGCGAGAAGTTCTAACCCAGATGAAGGCGCGAGAAGAAGCAAGAGCGCGACGCGACTGGGGAACGGCCGACCATCTGCGCGAAGCTATCGCCAAGCAAGGGTGGAGGGTTTTGGACACCCCTGAGGGGCCCCGACTGGAACGGATAGCTGGCTCTTCTTAGGGCTCGAATGCCCAGACCTCACGAGTAATCAAGGCCAGCACTAGAAAGGTTATCACCGCCATAGCTAAGCACCAGTAGCAGACGGCGTGGAGCACAAAAAACTCTATGGCGGTGAGATACGCCATGAATACGGCCGCCGCCAGAGATAAACAGTAAAGAGCCAGGGTGCCGTAAAGCCAGTTACGGGTCAGCGGCTGCCCTCGGACCAGAGCGGCAACCAGCAGGAGAGCGAACAGTAGGGCCCCAAAGGCAGCTATTGGTACACCGTAGATTTCAGCGTAGCGACTGGTATTCACCACATCGCAGCCAGCGTAGCCGCCGCACGGCGGCAATTCACCTCTCCAATGGGTGATTGCCAGGTAAGCGGCATCCGCAAAGCCCAGAGCGGACAACAGCGGAAGAGGCCATTTTCTGGCGGTTATTCTCATCACTGTTTAGCCAGCTCCTCATCGATAATTTTCTGAAAAGCTTCGATGGATGGTATCCCGTCTATCATCCGGCCATTGATAAAGAAGGTCGGTGTAGCGTCGATACCCAGATTATCACCCTCCCGCGCCTCCGCTTGAATTGCAGCGCGATGCTTGCCCTGCTCCAAACAGGCGTTGAAGGTTGGTTGATCTAATCCCAACTCAGCAGCAAAAGCCTTCAGATTGGCAATACTGAAACCCCCGCGATTTTCGCCCTGCAGTCGTTGGAACAGGAGGTTACGATAATCAAAGTAGCGGCCTTGGTCTGCGGCGCACTCGGCCGCCTCGGCAGCCCAGAAGGACTCCGGACCAATGAAGGGCATATTGCGATAAACGAAACGCACTTTACCGGTATCTTCGTAAAGACGCTCCAGCACTGGCTCCCTATTGAGGGCAAAACGGGCGCAGGCAGAACATTGGTAGTCGGACCACGTGGTGATGACCACCGGCGCATTGGGGGCGCCCTTCGTTCTGCGCTCCACACCCGTTGGGTCTCGCCCGATAATCGTGGGGGCTGCGAGGCTGCTGGAAACCGACAGCAAGCTCAAGATCATCATACCGGCGCCCAACGCCAGGCCAAGAAACGAGGCAAACGCCACCAGCATCAACCACTTACGCGGCGAAAGCTGATAATTGGACGCCATGCGCTGGCTTGTCTGTTTGCTGGAGTACAACGCTTCGCTTCCTTGTGAATATTTAGGCGAGCTTCGCCTCAAGCCACGCGACTTATTCCCGGACCGCCTAGTCACCGGTTCTCGAACTCCAGCAACATAGATCCGGCTATGGGTCGTGCTCTTCCTAGTAGCAGAGCGCTTGTTCGTCTGTAGAACGGAGACATTTGGAGCATACCACGAGCCATAACGCCGGTCAAAACAGCTTCTGCAACCCTTATGCCACTGCAGTTAGAGTTGGGCATGGCGGTCTAGAGATGGAGCAGTATGTCCGCGAAATTAGCTATCTTCAGGAAAGGAGAGCGTGGTCGTCATGCGGTCGTAGCCTATGCGAGTGTTGGGGAATATGCGCGTAGCCTCATCTATCCACTGATTTGGATCAGTTAGGGAGGGGCTGAAGTGGGTTAGCCACAGCTCTCGGACGTTGCCGGCCCTGGCGATCTCTGCAGCCTCAGAAAATAGCATGTGCTTATTCCCCAGCGCTTTGGGGAGATCCTCTGGCGAGCCATACATCCCCTCGCAAATAAGCAGATCGGAGCCTCGCACGAAGTCCGGGAGATCATCTGTAGGCCGAGTATCTGTGACGTAGGAGAGTTTGATCCCGCGGCGCTCCTCCCCCAGCACCTCGTCAGGCTGGATCGTTCTACCCTCCAACTCAACCTCTTCGCCCGCTTGGAGCCGACTCCACAACTGCACAGGTATTCCCAGTTGCGCGGCTCTCTCCGGATTAAACCGCCGCCCTCTTGGCAGGTAAAGGGAATAGGCAAGGCAAGCCACGCCGTGATCTACTGCCAGGGTAGAGGCTTCCAGACCGCCCAGATCTATCTGCTCTCCACCGGATAGCTCCCTCCAATCTAGGGGGAATGGCAGGTAAGGAGCAATTGCTCGGACTCCATCGATCACCCTAGACAGCTCTCTCGGGCCATACACCACGAGCCAATCGGTCCTGCCCGAGTTACCTATAGTCAACAGCAAACCCGGCAGCCCGGCCACATGGTCGGCGTGAAGATGGGTTAGCAATATGGTCGAAATCTCCTTAAAACCCCAACCCAGCTTCTTAAGGCTTATCTGCGTTCCTTCTCCACAATCCACCAACAACAGGTTGCCACGAAGCCGCACCAGGAGGCTCGACAGCCACCTCTTGGGGAGAGGGGTCATTCCCCCGGTGCCAAGCAGAGCAACGTCTAACAAAGATCCCTCCGGTTTATGTGCTGAGTGCTGGGTATCGAGTCCTGCGTCCTGAGTCTTGAGGACGGTTCTGGGTTCTGAGTTCTGGGTTCTGGGTTCTGGGTTCTGCGAATCGAGTGCTGAGTATCTCCCCTCTCCCCGTGGGGGAGGGGCAGGGGGTGGGGTCTGTCCTCGCGTCTCCCCGTCCCCCCGTCCCCGTGTCTCCGCGTCTACATTCTACCCCACCCACCATATCGGCTGCTTAAGGTGGCACCCTAATTGCTTTTCAGCGGGGGAACCGTCGGAGTTGAGGGTGAACAGTGGCCGTTCGGACAACACAACTCGATATCCAGCCTCTTAATCGCACCTTTCGAGTAGCCAGGCGAAGGTTGTGGTGGCAAAAAGGCATCATCGTTTTCAGTAGAAGCGTATGCGCAGGTTTGCTCCTTTCCCTGATAGCCGCGCTACTCACAGGTTGGCTGGCACCCGGGCAGTTGATTACAGCCTTCTGGATAGCTGCCGCTCTATCGCCCCTAGCCGGCCTTTTGGCGGCTGTAACCACCAGGCCATCCGCGTCTCAAGCAGCCAAAGCCGTCGACCTACAACTGGGTTTGCAGCAGCAACTGGGCACAGCAGAGGAACTGATCGTCAGGGGTCATAACAGCGAACTAGCATCAATGCAGATCGCCAGAGCTTCAGAGCTTGCCGGAGAAACCTCTGTGTACCGAGCGTTTCCTCTGCTGCCAAAAATGGAACTGATAGCGGCTTTCGTTCTGGCCGTCGCCACGGCGGGTGTTCTGCTGCTGATCAGCCTGGGCGTTACCTTTCCAAACCCCTTCAACGCTATACGGCTGCCGTCGTTCTCTTCAGAGGCGCCGGTAGAGGCCGAATGGGACCCCTTTAGCAGCCAACGAGAAGACGACAACCTTCGGTCCAGGTCGCCGGCGTTGGATTCCGTCCGCCAGGCATTGGATGCGCTGGAGCAGCAGTCGCTGCGAGGCAG
>JBMNNU010000115.1:0-9556 GCA_050942695.1 Chloroflexota bacterium | reverse complement strand
CAGAAATTTATCGAGACTGCCAAGGCTGTCACAAAACAGAAACCGGTGCTCATAATCAAATCCGGCACAACTGCTGCTGGTTCCAGGGCTATCTCCTCCCATACAGGCACCCTGGCCGGCTCCGATCAGGCTTACCGTGCCGCATTCGCTCAGTCTGGCGTAATCAGGGCTACATCGGTCCAGGAACTGTTCGATTACGCTTTTGCTTTCGCCAACCAACCGGTACCCATGGGTAATGGAGTCGCCGTGGTAACCAACGCCGGTGGACCTGGTATCATGGCGAGCGACGCGGCTGAGCGGCTCGGGCTCCGGATTGCTTCCCTTTCACCTGAGACCACTGAAAAGCTTCAGGCTGCACTACCACCGCAGGCTAGCGCCCACAACCCCGTCGATGTCCTCGGAGACGCGCTAGCCGATAGGTACGCAACCGCGGTCGAGCTGGTTTTGCAAGATCCCAACGTCCATTCCGTGGTTGTTCTCCTTACCCCGCAAACCATGACCGATGCTGCCGATACAGCTAAAGCGGTAGCCGAGGTCTCCAAACGCTACAACAAGCCGGTTCTGGCATCTTTCATGGGCGCCAGTGAGGTCGAGAAGGGCGTGGAAGTACTGTCCGAGAACAATATCCCCAACTACCCATTCCCTGAGCGCGCCATGGAAGCGTTGAACGCCATGGTCAAGCACCGCCAGTGGTTAGACGCCCCGACCCTGACCCCTCCTACCTTCCAGGTCAACAAAGCCGCCGTGGCCAATCTCTTCAACCGGTACCGCAAAGAGGGGCGCCTGGCCTTGGGTGAAGTGGAATGCCGGATGATACTGGAAGCCTACGGGATCCGGATCCCGAAAGGTGACCTGGCCAAAACCGCATCCGACGCAGTGCGCATTGCCTCTGAGATCGGCTACCCTGTGGTGATGAAGATCTCCTCCCCCGATATCCTGCACAAGTCAGACATCGGAGGCGTCGTTGTAGGTTTGAAGGATGCCGATGAGGTTGAACGTGCTTACCACGCCATGATGGACAAAGTCCGAGCCCGGATGCCTCAGGCCGATATCTGGGGCGTGAATATTGCAGAGATGGTTCCTAAGGGCCGCGAGGTTATCATCGGTATGAGCAGGGACCCGCAATTCGGCCCCCTGTTGATGTTCGGACTCGGTGGTATTTATGTGGAAGTCCTGAAGGACGTAAGCTTCAGGGTGGCACCAGTCAACGAGCGGTCGGCTCGCAATATGATGAGCGAGATCCGCGCCTACCAGCTTCTGCTGGGCGCAAGGGGTGAGCCACCGGCAGACCTCAAGCTGGCGGAGGAGGTAATCCTGCGCGTGTCCCAACTGGTTACCGACTTCCCCGAGATCCTCGAGATGGACATCAACCCCTTGGTACTGATGCCCGAAGGGCAGGGTGGAATAGCTCTAGATGCCAGAATGACCCTGGCAGAGTTGAGTTAAAGACAGGCAGGTGGGGGAGCGGTAGCTTAGACTCCTGCTCCTCCACCTGCTCAGGCAAGCTTGGTACACCGTCCTGAGGCGATTCTGGAAACATAGAGCGTGAACCACCAAATCGTGATCGGAGATGGCTGAGGATGGTTACCTTGTACGTCATGTCAATGGAGAGCTTTGCAGGCAAAACCGTTCTGTGTCTTGGGTTAGCAAGGAGACTTGCAAACGATGGCCTCAGCGTAGGCTATATTCAGCCCCTCACCACGTCCATTCGCCAGATTAGCAGCGCCCAATCCTCCAGTTCCATCGTTAAGCGGTCTCTCGGCCTGATGGAATCCATCGAATGCCTAACCCCAGTGATCATCGACTCGGAGATTCTCGATTGGATTTTTTCAGGTAAGACCGAGAATCTCTCCACAAAGGTGTCCGAGGCGTTCAGCACCGCATCATCCGGCAAAGATGTAATGGTGGTCGAGGGCACCAGCAGGATCGCCGAAGGCTCTATGGTGGATCTCGACGCGAAATCCACAGCCGAGATGTTCGACGCCAAATGCCTTTTGGTGATACGCGCAGCAAATGAGCTCACAGCCGATAGGATTCTCTTCACCAAGCGCTGGCTTGGTGATCGAATGCTCGGAGTCGTCCTCAATGTAGTCCCTTTGAGCATGGCGGACTTCTTTACCAACTCTTTTATTCCTTTTTTAGAACGTAAAGGGGTTAAGGTATACGCCGCAATCCCTCAAGATAAGCTGCTGTTAGCCGCAACCGTCGGCGACATCGTCGAGAGGTTAGGCGGCCGGGTGGTAACGAGCCAGGACCGCATGGAAGAGTTGGTCGAACATGTGATGGTCGGCGCAATGAGTGTGGAGAACGCGCTCAACTACTTCCGCCGAAAGCCCAACAAGGTAGTCATTACCGGCGGCGATCGCCCCGATATCCAGTTGGCAGCGCTGGAGACATCTACCAGATGCCTGGTTCTAACCGGCAACGTGCAACCGAGCCCGATGATTCTGGGCCGAGCAGAGGAGTTAGGAGTCCCGATCATCTTAGTGCAGCAGGATACCCTGGCGGCAGCGGCGTTGGTGGAGCAGGCTTTCTCCGAGGTTCAGTTCCATCAAGAGAAGAAGATGAAACGCTTCGAAAGGATGCTCGAGGCCAGCTTTAAATACGAGGAATTGAAGAGGGATCTAGGCATAACTGCAGCTAGGTGACACTCTGCCTGAAAAAATGATGGAGGATCGAGGAGAGAGCTGCGAAGAAAGACGAGTTCCCTCTCCCTGAGGGAGAGGCGTGATGCTGTGCTCGCTCGCGTCGTGGGATGAGGGGGAACTCTTGGTCGCAGTTGTTTGAGCCCTCACCCCGACCCTCTCTCTATGGGAGAGGGAGACAAGCGGCCTCCACTGGGGTAAGAGAGGGAGATAAGCAGTCCCCCACTGCGGTGGGTTGTAGATGTTTGACGAGGTGAGGGCTCACCCGTTGCTGGCAAAGCCGCCCTCACTCCACGAGCCGGCTCTAAGATCGCCCCGTGGAGTGGGGGCTTTTTTGTCAGGCAATTCGGAACCGTTTGACATAGCGGCTGGAAATTGTTAGCTTCTTTCTACTACTTGCGTGTGATTGCTGCAGGTGAGGTTTCACTAGGGTGATTAGTAAAAACTCGACTGATTTCCAATGCTGGTGCTGCTGATCCCCTTTTTGTAGTGATCAACCGTAATTGATTACTGGGAGAAAAGCCATGTCTACGATCACCGATATCCTAGCCAGGCAGATCCTCGACTCACGTGGAAACCCAACCATCGAAGTCGAGGTGCTTCTCGAAGATGGCACCATAGGCCGTTCGGCGGTCCCTTCGGGTGCATCCACCGGTGCTTATGAAGCACTCGAGCTCCGTGACGGAGACCCCAGCCAGTTCGGAGGGGTTGGAGTGCTTAAAGCTGTTGAAAACGTCAACGATGTGATCGCCGACGAGCTATGTGGCATGTCTGCTCTGGATCAGGTCGACATTGACCAATTGATGATCGACCTTGATGGTACGCCCAACAAAAGTAAGCTAGGGGCAAACGCTATCCTCGGCGTCTCTCTGGCATGCGCGCATGCGGCCGCGACCTACCTGGATTTGCCGCTCTATAGGTATCTCGGAGGTGTCAACGCCAGATACCTTCCCGTTCCCATGCTGAACATTTTGAACGGCGGCAAGCACGCCGAGGACTCCACCGATCTCCAGGAGTTCATGATCATGCCTGTTGGGGCGCACAGCTTCGCCAACGCCCTGCGTATTAGCACCGAGATCTACCAGGCCTTAAAGAAGGTGTTGAAGGGTAAAAAGCTCAATACCAACATCGGTGACGAGGGCGGCTTCGCTCCAGCCCTCAAGTCTAACCAGCAGGCGGTAGAGCTAATCCTGGAAGCCGTCTCCAAAGCAGGCTACAAGCCAGGGGAGGATGTATACCTGGCCATCGATGCCGCAGCCACCGAGCTTTTCGAGAACGGTAGCTACAAGCTGGCACGGGAGGGGCGCACTCTCACTTCCGAGCAAATGGTTCAATTCTATGCCGACTGGGTTCGCCAGTACCCCATCATCTCGATCGAAGACGGTCTAGCCGAGGACGACTGGGAGGGATGGGCTATGCTGAATAAGCAGATCGGCGACCGGGTCCAAATAGTGGGAGACGATCTGTACGTAACCAATACATCCAGGCTCCAGCGTGGGATCCAGGAACATGTTAGCAACTCCATTCTCATCAAAGTCAACCAGATTGGCACGCTCACCGAGACCTTCGCTGCGATCCAGATGGCCCAACGAGCAGGTTTCACAGCAGTAGTGTCTCATCGCTCCGGAGAGACGGAAGACACCACCATCGCCGACCTATCGGTCGCTACTAACGCAGGCCAGATCAAAACCGGGGCTCCGGCGCGAGGTGAAAGGGTAGCCAAATACAACCAGTTGCTGCGCATAGAGGATGAGTTGGGGGACGCCGCCATCTACGCAGGTTGGGAAGCGTTCTATAACATCAAGCGAAGCTAAACCGTTAACGAGGGGTGATTGGACAAACCCCCATAGGACTATGGTATTGTAGTTCTTGAAGATCATCTAGTAGCCCGTGATGGGTCTATTCGCGTAGAAAAAGGAAAGGAGCAACAATGGCTGTCAGGATCGGTATCAATGGGTTCGGAAGGATTGGTCGCCAGGTTTTGAGAGGAATGATGGAGCGCCATCCCGATACTCTGGAAGTGGTGGCGGTCAACGACTTAACCGACACTCAGACCAATGCTCATCTCTTCAAGTACGACTCCACCTACGGCATTTTCCCCGGCGAGGTCAAGGCCGAGGAAAATGCGCTCATCGTCAACGGCCACCGCATTAAGGTAGTTTCATCTAAAGACCCAGCTCAGATTCCTTGGGGAGACTTTGGTGTAGATTACGTCATCGAGTCCACCGGCGTATTCACAGATGCGGCTAAGGCTGCCCTGCACCTGCAGGGTGGTGCGAAGAAGGTGATCATCACTGCCCCAGCCAAGGGAGAGGATATCACTATCGTGATGGGCGTTAACGAGGATCAATACGACCCTGCCAAGCACAACATCATCTCCAACGCCTCTTGCACCACTAACTGCCTAGCCCCAGTGGCAAAGGTGCTCAACGACACAGTTGGCATCGTCAAGGGACTGATGACAACTATCCACTCCTATACCAACGACCAGAGGATACTGGACCAGGTCCATAAAGATCTGCGTCGTGCTCGCGCTGCCGCTGTCAACATGATCTTCACCAATACCGGTGCGGCTAAGGCTGCTGCGCTGGTCATTCCGGAGTTGAAGGGTAAGTTCCACGGGATAGCCATCCGGGTACCAACCCCCACGGTGAGCGTCATTGACCTAACCTGCGACGTGAGCCGCGACACCACGCCGGAGGAGTTGAATGACGCCTTCCGGAAAGCCGCCCAGGGACGGATGAAGGGCTTCCTCGATGTAAGCGACGAGCCATTGGTATCCTCCGACTACCGCGGGAACCCTTATTCATCCATCGTGGATGCTCTCTCCACTATGGTGATGGGCGGGAACATGGTCAAGGTGTTCTCCTGGTACGACAACGAGTGGGGTTACTCGTGCCGAGTGGGCGACCTCGCGGCCTACATGTCGGAAAAGTAGCGCCATGAACAAGAAGACAGTTCGCGACATCGATGTGGCGGGGAAAACGGTGCTCGTTCGGGTCGATTTCAACGTGCCCCTAGATAAGAAAACGGGGCAGGTTACGGACGTTACCAGGATTGAAGCCGCTTTGCCCACCATCCGCTACCTTCTGGAGCATAACGCCAAGGTTGTGCTCATGTCCCATCTGGGCCGGCCGGACGGCAAGGTGGTGGAATCCATGAGGATGAAGCCGGTGGCTCGTGAGCTGGAGCGGCTACTAGGCCAACCGGTGAAACTGGCGCCGGACTCCATCGGCCCCGAAGTCGAGGCTATGGTCAGGGACATGAATCCAGGTGAGGTGATGCTTCTGGAAAACCTCCGATTCCATCCGGAAGAGGAGGCCAACGACCCGCAGTTCGCCAGGCAGTTGGCATCGCTGGCAGAAGTATACGTCAACGATGCCTTCGGCACGGCGCACCGGGCTCATGCTTCGACCGCAGGAGTGGCTGCCTACCTTCCGGCCGTATCAGGCTTCCTGATGCAGAAGGAGCTGGATGCGCTGGGAGGCATCCTGGAGAACCCTCAGCGACCCCTGGCAGCCATCATAGGAGGGGCTAAAGTCTCCACCAAGATCAAGGTTCTACAGAATTTGCTCACGAAGGTAGATATCTTGATCATAGGTGGCGGCATGGCCAACACCTTCCTCAAAGCGAAAGGCTACGATGTTGGTAGCTCTCTCATCGAGGAAGATAAGGTAAGCGTGGCCTCGGATTTGATGAAACAGGCTCAGGATAAGGGGGTTCGATTGGGCCTACCGGTGGATGTGGTAGCGGCCGAACGGTTCGAAGCCGATGCGCCAAGCAAGATAGTCGCTGTGGACCAAGTTCCACAAGGCTGGACCATAGTGGACATCGGCCCGCAAACGGTGAAAGAGTTCCGGAAACTGCTTCAGCCGGCCCGGACGATCTTTTGGAACGGTCCGATGGGAGTGTTTGAGATGCCGCGCTTTGCCGAGGGGACCAAAGCGATTGCCGACATCCTGGCCAAGTCCGGCGCTATCACAGTCGTCGGCGGTGGGGATTCCGTAGCTGCGGTAGAACAGATGGGATACGCCGATAAGATGACCCACATCTCCACCGGCGGCGGCGCTTCTCTCGAGCTAATAGAGGGACGCACGCTCCCTGGAGTGGCAGCGCTACAAGACAAATAAATAAATGTAGTCCTGAGTCCTGGGTTCTGAGTCCTTTGGTTAGGTCCGGCAATTGTCAGTACTCAGTACTCAGGACTCAGGACTAAAAATGAGGATCCATGGTTAAAAACACACCGTTAGTGCTGATCATCATGGATGGTTGGGGATATGCCCCGGAAGGGCCGGGAAACGCCATCGCACTAGCCGATACGCCGGTATTGGACTCGTTGTGGAAGGAGTACCCTCACACCCTGCTGGAGTGCTCGGGGACTAGGGTTGGACTCCCTGCCGGGCAGATGGGCAACTCTGAAGTCGGCCACCTGAACATCGGAGCCGGACGTGTCGTCTATCAGGATCTGGTCCGCATCTCCCTGGCTATCCAGGACGGGACTTTTTTCAAGAACCCGGCATTTCTGCAAGCCATCGATCACGTCAAGAAAAACAACTCCAAGCTTCACCTGCTGGGCCTTCTTGGCCCAGGTGGGGTGCACAGCCACATCGACCATCTTTACGCCCTAATCGACCTGGCGGCCCAACATAATCTCCCCAAGGTAGAGGTTCACGCCATCCTCGATGGCCGTGATACGCTGCCAACCAGCGGCCTGGGTTATATACAGGCTCTCGAAGAGCGGCTGCGGGGTATAGGTACCGGCCGAATCGCCACCGTTTCCGGCCGGTATTACACGATGGACCGCGATAGGCGCTGGGATCGCATCGAAAAGGCTTACCGGATGATGGTGTACGGTGAGGGTGAGAGCGGCCCATCTGCCGAAGCCATTGTCAAGGCCTCGTACGATAAAGGGGTCACCGACGAGTTCGTGCTGCCGGCAGTCGTGAGGGAGACGCCAGAAAAGGGCCAGGAATCGCTCATAGCCCCGCACGATGCGTTGATATTCTACAACTTCCGCACCGACCGGACACGGGAGATAACACGCTCACTGGTCTGTGACGATATGCCCTTCTTCAACCGGGGACCCAAGATCGATGACCTCCTGGTCGTTACTATGACGGAATACGAGGAAGGTCTGCCGGTCATCGTAGCTTACCCTGCTGAAAACCTGAACGACGTCCTGGCCGAGGTGCTGAGCAACCACGGCATTCGACAGTTCCACACAGCGGAGACTGAGAAGTACGCTCACGTTACCTTTTTCCTAAACGGGGGGAGAGAAAACCCGTTCCCCCTTGAGGATCGGCTGCTTGTACCGTCCCCTAAAGTACCCACCTACGATATGCAGCCTGAGATGAGCGCTATACCGGTGACGGATGTAGTGCTGAATGTTCTCGATCAGGGTCAGCATCCTGTTATCCTCATGAACTTCGCAAATGGGGATATGGTAGGCCATACAGGCGTCATATCAGCGGCCATTAAGGCGGCGGAAACGGTGGATAGCTGTGTGGGTAAAATCGTCGACTCGGTGCTGGCAAAAGGGGGGATCGCTTTAGTGACATCCGACCATGGCAACGCCGAGATGATGATTGACCCCGAAACCGGTGGCCCCTTTACAGCCCATACGACCGACTTAGTGCCCTTTATCGTAGTTGGGCAACAGGTCAAAAATATACAGCTCAAGGAAGGCGGCTCTCTGTGCAACATAGCGCCCACCATCCTTGAGTTGATGGACATTCCCAAGCCGGCTGCAATGACCTGTGATAGCTTAATTCAAAAATAGGCAGGTCCAGGGCGCTCAACGCGAGCTTCACGGGGTGTCCCAAATGATTTCGCCTCTCCCTCTCCCAAAGGGAGAGGGCCGGGGTGAGGGTAAAAGGAGGTATTAACTTGCCACGCATCCCCATTATCGCTGGCAATTGGAAGATGAACACCACCATTCAGGAGGCGATCTCCCTGGTGGATGCGATGAAACCGCAACTGGAAGAGATCCAGGGGGTGGAGAAGGTGGTTTGCCCACCCTTCGTATCACTCGCTGCGATTCGCGACCGCCTCCAGGGCAGTCCGATCCTCACCGGCGCACAGAACATGTACTTCATGGGTAAAGGTGCATTCACCGGTGAGATTAGCCCTCTGATGCTCCAGGGGCTGGTGGACTACGTGATCATCGGGCATAGCGAAAGGCGCCAGTACTTCGGAGAGACCGACGACATGGTGGCGAAAAAGGTGAAGGCAGCCCTGGACCATGGTCTAAAGCCGATCATGTGCGTTGGTGAGAGTTTAGCCCAGTTTGAAGCTGGGGAAACCGAACAGGTTGTCTCCCGCCAGGTGAAGACGGGGCTCTCCGGATTGCAGAGCATCGACGGCTTGGTGATAGCCTACGAGCCGATATGGGCTATTGGCACCGGGAAGCCGGCCACAGGCGCTGGCGCCAACCAGGTGATCGGGTTGATCCGGAGTGTTGTTAAATACCTCTTTGGGGAAGATGCTGCTAACGGGTTGAGAATTCAGTATGGCGGCAGCGTTACTCCCGACAACATCCAGGAGTTCATGAGCCAGCCCGAGATCGACGGAGGCCTGGTCGGCGGCGCCAGTCTAAAGGCCGATGCTTTCGTAGAGATAGTCCGCCAAACCGCCCAAGTAAAGGCAGCCAGTTAGTAAAGAATAAAGCTGGCGGCCGTTCTCGGCCGCCAGCCTTCTTTTTTGTTACGCTTCCTGTATCTCCATCCTGTTGGTCAACCGCCCCGTGAAGTTCAGGTAAGCTAAGGTCCAGTAGTGCCAGAAATAGCTGTTGGCAATTGCACCCAAAAACCAAACCCCGGCTATAAACAGCAGCACTGCCAGTACCGTGTAGATCACCGATGCCGCTGAAACCCCCAGTGTCAGGAATAGAATAGCAGCCAGCCCTCCCAGAG
>JBMNNU010000002.1:0-29955 GCA_050942695.1 Chloroflexota bacterium | reverse complement strand
GCTAGCCTCAACGTTTTTTCCGACTAGGGCATGGTTCACGGCACGAGTCACAATGTAGCGTCAGGCCCTATGGCTGACGTGGTACCCCATCGGGGATGAGCCCCGACGCTACAGCTCGTCGGGGACGAGCCCCGACGCTACAGATCTGGCTGTTTGTGTGAACCATCCCCCGACTAAGGCATTCCGGGCGCAGAGATTGCAGAAAGCCGTGCCCTAACTCCGTTCGTTCGCAAAGGAGGTGCCAGTAACAGTTGACGGATAGTCCCGCAAATCCTACCATGATCCGATCAGGATTGCCGAGGTGGGAATATGGCCATGGCAAGGGCTCATGTGCTGATATCCGGACGCGTCCAGGGCGTGAATTTCCGCTACTCAACCCTCATGGAGGCACAATTCCGCGGAGTCACCGGATGGGTGCGTAACAACCCAGATGGCCGCGTCGAGGCGGTTTTCGAGGGCGATGCGGAAGCGGTCCGCCAAATGGTCGAATGGTGCCACCAAGGCCCATCGATGGCCAGAGTTGACCATGTAGATGTTACCTGGCAGCCCTTTTCTGGAGAGTTCGACGACTTCAGGTTAGAGCGCGGAGTTCTCTGGTGAGCTTCCCAGATTTCACCTCTAATGATAGAATGCAGTTAAGCAGATCTTTGGAGAATAACCATTTCTAAGCAGCAAGATACTCAAGCTACACCAATTACAGACAGATCCAGCTATCGCCGCCACCGCGGGGCATGCCCTTTTTATCGGGAGAATTGGTCCTGCGAATCGGATGACCACGCTCACGGCGAGCAGTTGCTGTATCAGATCATCTGCCTCATGGGAACACCACCCCTAACCGACGAGGAGCAGCAAAAATGTCTGCGCGCCTCCAACGGATGCTGGAGGACAGATACTTCGGCCGCCCGTCGAAACGGACATCACGATGATCGAGGTTTGAAAACGAAGACTCGATCGAAGCGAAATGGACGCCATCCGGACTCAAGCGAAGATGATCTTGAATAGCGGAAATCAACTTCGCTCAGGCGCTCTTTATGACTTGAGGTCGATAGTGGATCCAACACGACAGAAACGCATTCGCCCGACTGAAGCAATAATGGGCTATGCAACAACCTACTGAATCAAGTCCTGCTCGGGGTCCATTATCCTGGGGAACACCGAACTGGTGATCGCTTCCTGCATCTCCTCCACTGTGGTCGTGGCGTTGCCCAGTTTTCTCACTACCAAACCCGCCGCATAGTTGGCTAGGTGAGCAGCAACAACGGGCCTTGCGCCGGCAGCTAACGCCAGGCTCGCAACAGCAACGGCAGTATCACCCGCCCCTGTTACGTCGAACACCTCGCTTCGATTGGCCACAGGGATATGAGTAGGCTTTCCCCCGGCTTCCATTACGGACATGCCGTTTGCCCCACGGGTTATCAACACAACCCTGGCACCTAAGTCCTGCAGCAATCGACGGCAAGCGTTATCGAAAGCCTCCTCACAGTCTAGCTTTACACCCAGGCTTGCTTCCACCTCAGATTGGTTAGCCTTCAACAAGCCAAAGCCGGCGAAGCGGTGGAGGTCGCCTTGAGAGTCAACGGCAAGCAACTTCTGGTGCTGATTGGCTAGATTCCGACATTCATCGATGATCTCTGGCGTTATCACCCCACTTTTGTAATCGGATAACAGCACAGCGTCCACCTGTGGAACGATGGTTCTTAGATAGGTAATCAGTTGCTCGACCGTCTCAGCTTTAGCCGGTTCCCTCGAAATCCGATCGATTCGGACCACCTGTTGCCTGATGATGTTGGTATCGTGAGCCAGTATACGGGTTTTCGTGATGGTCGGTCTGTCAGAGGCTTCAACGACTCCATCGATTCGGATACCGGCCGAGGCCAGAAGCCCTTTTAACTCAACCCCTGCTTCATCGGTTCCCACTATGCCCACCATCAAGGCTTCCGAACCGAGTGATTGGATGTTCCTTGCCGGATTCGTTCCTCCTCCGGGCAGAGCAAACCGTTTTTCGTACTCTAGGATCAGTACTGGAGCTTCACGAGATATCCTGGTCGGCCTGCCGACCAGGTATTCGTCCAGGAATAGATCCCCTACCACCACTATGCGTTTCCCTGCGAACAGTGGCAAAGCTTCCAGTAGCCGATTCCTGTTCAACTTTCCTCCAAGCGAGCTGTTATCTAACCCGGTTTGTAGCGATCACCACCGCCAGGACCAGAAACAGCAATCCAAACAGGTTGGTAAAAAGCCCCCCGACCGCGAATTCGAGGGCTACGGTCACCCTATCATCCAACGGCAACGAAGACGGCATCCTAGTCCACAGGGGGAGCGCCCTGCCGATTACCACGCTGAGCACCGTCAGCCCACCGGCCATAACCACCAACCCTCTCGATATCTTTCTATCGGCGCCCCGACTGACAGCCTCTCCAACAGCGTATCCCAACAGGATCATAAGCAACCAAGAAAGCCCGAAAGCCGATCCCATCTGCGCCCAGAACAACCCACCGATTACTGCAGCCGTCGAACCGTACAGTGCAGCTCGGATGTAACGCTGAGTACCAACAACAAGGATCGGGTCCTTCCTCAGTTGCGCACACTCTCGGCACCGGCCTCCCACAGGCGTCTGAATGACGCAGCGGACGCAGATAGGTTTACCGCAGCGACTGCATCTAAGATGTGTCACCGTATCGGGATGATTGGCGCACCGAAGTTCGGTAGCTTGCCCGCTATCGACAGTCAACGAAGCCCCTCCAAAGAAAACCAGGCGCCGTTTAGGGTCCTGCACGCTAAGTGCTGAGCGCTGCTCTGAATCCTAAGCGCCACTCCCTAATGCTCAGGACTCAGGACCACATCTTAGCACTTTCCGGGCCTATTATGGCATGTTTTGCAACAACTCCCGCGCCGCTCGTGCCACCATCTTCTGTGTTACTTCCTCCAAACACCTCGATTCGGGGCAGCCGTGGCGAAGGCCAAGGGATTGCCCGCGATATAGGCAGGGACTACATGGTAGGTCTAACCGCACGATTCGGCTTCGGCGCCCCAAAGGGTCGTATGGACCCCAAGCCTTATGGTTAGATGGCCCAAAAACGGCTACTACCGGCACCCCAGCCGCGACAGCCAGGTGCATCACGCCGCTATCGTTTCCCACGAAAAGGTGGCAACGGGACAGGATGGCTGCCAGATGCTTAGGGGATGGGACTCCACTCAAGAGATGACACTTGGCCTTCGCGGCTTGGATAACACCCTGAGCTATCGCTTCTTCACCCGGCCCGGCTACGATGAGAGGGGTCAACCCATCCTCCCCCAGCGCATCGACAACATCCGCGAACTTACCTGCTCCCCAGCGGCGAGCTGTACTGTAGCTGCCGGAACCGGGGTGAACAGCCAATAACCGATCGTTTGAGTGCAGCGCAAGCCTGGAGAGGGTGTCGTCGGCATACTGGTCTTCCTCAACTCCCCACTTCAGCCGCATCTGCGGATTCGGATTGGCAGCGCCCAGCAACCCAACTACTTCCAGCCAGTAATCCACCTCGTGCAGCGCTCCGAAGCCACGATCTCTCGTCGAGAGGTTCAGAAACCTCCCACGTCCATCATCGAGCCCAACCCTGAGGGGCGCACCCGTAGCCGCCATGAGAAGGGCGTACTTGGCTATCCCAGGCCAGGTGATCAGGTGGTGGAGCAGCAGCACGACATCGAATGAGTGTGCACGGAGCAGCTTCGCCAGTTGAAAGAGGGCAACGAGGGAGCGCGGCCGCAGGAAACCGCCGGCTTGATCGAAGAGATACTTGTCCAGCACCAATACTCGATCCACCAATCCGGAACCGTGCAGCAGCGACTCCGTCTGCGGAGTAACCAGGGCAGTTATCTCCGCCTGGGGGTAGGCTTTCCTCAGCGCTTCCATCGCAGGAAAGGCTGTGAGCAGATCGCCGATTCCGGCCAATTTTACGATGAGTATCCGGCTCTGGTTATACAGGAGGTTGCTAATTGTAGGGGACTGTGTGGCGCGAGCGAGCGCAGCGTCACACTCTGCCGTTCCTCCAGATGATATAGGGGCCGGCGGCTCTGCCGGCCCGGTACCACGTACGTTAGCACCATCCCACGAGGTACCGGGCGGGCACGGCGTCCCACCCCTACCCCATTTGAAGGGCAGGCGCAGCGACTCGCATCTACAGATATCCAATTCCCGGTAACGGAGCGCTGAATAGTTGTCAGGAGTTGCCACGTTCACCCACATCCTCACCGATAACCATTTCTCTGGCAGCTTCATACACCTGCTCAACAGATACCAAGTCCATACACAACAGATTCCCCCGACGGCATTCCGGAGGGCTTTTCAGGTCGTAGCAGGGAGCGCAATCTGCTCCGCCCACCAGCACCCTTGCCCTGGCGCTCAGAGGCCCGGTGATAGCGGGGTCCGTGGGCCCATATACCGACACGGAGGGCACGCCCAACGCCGATGCCACATGTAGGGGGCCGCTGTCCCCACCGAGAAACAGTCTGCAGCGGCTTAACAACGCCACCAACTCCGCCACCGAAGTTTTCCCGGCCATATTCACTACGGAGGTCGACATAGTGGATCGCACCTCTTCCGTTAGCGGAACCTCGGAAGCCGACCCGATAAGCACCACTCTCTGTCCCAACTCCTTCTGAAGCCAATCGGCCACCGCAGCCCACCGCTCTGGAAGCCAGCGTTTGGCCGCCATGTTCAACGCTCCCGGATGGAGAGCCACTAAGCGGTCTTCCGAGCTGATGCCCGCGACGACCAGCAGTTGATCTACCTTCGACCTCGCTGCTGGATCCACAACCAACACTGGCAACTCTGGACCACAAGAAAGGGCTGGTGATGAGTTGTGGCTATCCTGATAGTAGTCTTCACAACAGGTATCACTATTGTGAGACAGCAGAGGGCGCACCAGATCCAGGCAGTACTCTGCTTCGTGTCGGCGATGCTGATATCGGTATCCCTGTAGACCGAGACCGAAGGAACCGGGGTACCCCTCCGTCGAGTATCCCACCAGATATCGGGCGTTGCTGAGCAGTGCAGCGGATGCCCCTACCTTACCGTAGAAACTTACGCACAGGTCGAACTGTTCTTCCAGTAGCTCCCGCCTGGCTTTCAGCACATCCCGCCAGGCAGACCTTATCAGCACACCAGGCTTTCGCCACCTGGCTACGTCGGCGGTGATCACTCTATCGACGAAAGGCAGGTTCCTTACCAGGTCCGCCGCGTATGGTTGGACTAGCACCGTCAGTCGGGCTGAGGGAGCAGCTTCCTTCAATGCGCGCAAAGCCGGTAGCGTAAATACCAGGTCTCCCATCAGGTCCAACCGGATGGCCAGTATGGAACGCACATCGGCAAGCTTCAGCGGTTTTCTAGGCTTGAACAAGCCGCGGCGAAACAGGCCAAAGGGGGTAAAAAGGACGTACGCAGCAGCCCAAGCTATCCGCTTTGCTGTACTCTTCATACGTTTTTTAGCCATTGGAACCCCATATTGTGATACCCAGCCTTCTTACCTTGATAGGGTAGGGCAACGCTCGCCGGAAGCCCGAGTTTTCCGGCTTATATTGGAAATATGTTCGGAGGCTTTTAGCCTCTTCCTACCTTCTTGGACAGCAGCAATTCGCACTCTTCTATTACCTGCTCAACGGTTATCCCCTCCATACAGGGTGGGGATATGCCCTCCGGCGGTACAAGGTCCAGCCGTCCACACGGTTTTGCGAAGCTGGCGATGACGACCCTGTGCAGTTCGGGGTCGCCCCAAGGCCCATAGATGGCCGGATCGGCCGGGCCGAACAGGTGCACCGTGGGGGTCTTTACTGCCACCGCTAAATGGAGCGGGCCGCTGTCTACCCCCACTACCAACCGGCATCTCCGGTAGAAAGCAGCCAGCGTAGCGAACCCAGTCCGACCGGCTATCGACCTGCCACCGGGAATCCTCTGAGCTAACCTTTCGGCTGCTGCCGATTCGGTGTGGGAGCCGGTTATCACCACCTTCAGCCCTCTTTTTGCTAGGGTAGATCCCAGCTCAGCCCACCTCGCTTCGGGCCACAGCTTCGCGGGAGAGCCTGCGCCCGGATGTAGAGCGACTACCTCATCCTCTACTAGCTCGGTTTCAGCCCACAGCTTCCCAGCTTCCCGCTCATCTTCATCGGCAACCGAGAAGCGCAAGGGAAGCTGTGTCTGTATTGAAGCCTCCCCTACTCGCCAGATCCTCAGCAACTGTTCGACCATATTCAGCCCTTGTTCGGTCCAATGGGATCGTGTCGATGGATCTATCGAATGCGTAAGAAAGGGAGCGCACTCTGGGACCGAGTATCCAACTCGCACAGGTATACCCGCTAACGCCGCGGCCATTGCACCCCACCAGTGGTCGTAGCGCAGCACCAAGGCAGCGTCGTACCTCCCTTGTCGCATCCAAGAGGCGGTTTCTCGAAGCAACGAGTAAGGGGCTATAGCGGATCCTTTCGGTTTCCGAGAAAACCCAGGAAACGAGCATGTGAGAAGTTCGTCAAGCAGAGGATCGCGTTCGGCCACATCCTTCGACCAGGGTCCGACCATCATCGCAAGGTAGGCATGCGGCAACGCCCTCCGCAGCATCTCGACGGCAGGGGTCGTCAACAGGAGATCTCCTAGGTGGTCCGGTCGGATCAACAACAGTCGAGGTTTCGCTGGTGGTAGTTCCGATAGCGTCTTTCGGCCGCCTAGCTTTATAGTCGCGCCAACAGCCGCCAACAGCCAAAGGCGCAGCTTTGCTCTCCTGGTTCTGGTGGATTCTGTAATTAGATCGCAGGGGCAAGCGAGTGGCCTAATTACTGTTGGCCTCCTTTGGCCTCTTGGCCGGCCGCTTTTGTGGGTCCTGGCGCTACCGAGGAGTCGCCGATGGCAAACATCAACTCGCCTTCAGCTACTACGTCTCCGTCAACCGTGGCCACAGCGCTCCCTTTCCCAACGGGGCCCCGCATCCTGGTTAATTGGACCTCGAGCCGTAGCGTATCGCCGGGGAAAACCTGCTTCCTGAAGCGGAGGCCGTCGATCCCAGCGAAAAGCGCTATCTTTCCCTGGTTGGCCGGCATCTTCAGCAGCACCACTGCCCCCACCTGGGCCAGCGCTTCGACGATCAGCACCCCCGGCATCACCGGATAGCCGGGAAAGTGTCCCTGGAAGAAGGGCTCGTTGGCCGTGACGTTCTTGATCCCCACAGCGCTGACCCCTTCAACGAGATCGACGATCCGGTCTACCAGTAAAAATGGGTATCGATGTGGGATAATCTCCTGGATTTCCTGTGCGTTTAGCATGATTCCTCCCAACGCAGGTGTCGGTAGCGGTCTAACACCGCTAGGGGTGTCGCCAGGGGAGCCATCCACTCCACCATATCGGAGTATGATACTCGACGCATCTTTTGCACATTGCGCCGCTTGGCCCACTGTCTGGGCAATGCCAGCGTTCCCATGATCCGCCCCTTCAATGCCGCCAGGTCTCGCCTGGCAATCAACCCATACAGTGTGGCAGCAAGATCGTACGCCACTATCAGGGGCAAAGCTAGGAAGAGCTGCGGGGCAGGGTAGTTTTTGACGATAGTCCACAGCTTGTTCCTGCCTAAATGGTAGCTCTTAAAGGGGGAACCTTCCACCCCCGTAGCTGAATGGACGTGGCTGACGACGGCCTGAGGTGCGTACAGGCATCTCCATCCGGCCAAACGGGCTCTCCAGGCAAGGTCTACATCCTCGAGGTAGGCAAAGAACTCCTCGTCGAAGAGTCCGATCTCGTCTAACATCGCTCGCCTGTAGAGAGCAGCTCCCGCACAAGGGCCAAAAATCTCCTCCACCCGCTCATCGTTGTTATCCGGAGCGCCACCCAGCCTGTCCCAGGCGATGCCGGCAAGGTCCAATGCGATGCCTGCCGAGTTGATCGTGTTGGGCTGATGGGCAAACAGCATCTTTGAGGCTACCATGCCAACAGTTGGATCTCGCCTTGCCGGTTCCACCAACTGCTCTAGCCAGCGAGGGTGCGCTTCGGTATCGTTGTTCAAGGTTGCTATAAAAGTGGCGGAACTTGCTAAGATCCCAGCGTTGTTGCCCGCAGCGAAACCCACATTGCGAGGCAGGGCGATCACCCGGACCCTCGGATAGCTTTTGCGGAGCAGCTCTACCGACCCATCGGTGGAGCCGTTGTCCACGACGATAACCTCGAAATCAGCGAGTGTCTGGCTCGCCAGCGCTTCGAGGCATCGCTCGAGATGGGCGCGCCCGTTCCAATTGACAACGATGACGGAGACTAGCGGAGGGCAATCGAGCACTATAATCCCGATCCTTCTGGTGTAAATCTGTATGGGCTTTGCGGTCAGCTCATCAGATGGATGGTAGTAGTAATAATTGCTATGCTGAGCGGGGAGCGAAGCATCTCCACGTGGCCAGGGAGGGCTTGCAGGGATCCTGCGCTCGACGCTCAGTATGACAGCTATTACATTCGCCTATGTCGGCATACTAGTCTACCAAAAACTGGCGGCTATTCCACGTATACCTCTACATGCTCCGAGCCCTGTTCGTTGGTCACGTCTACCAGCTTGCCAGCAGCCCCGGTTCGGATCGCCTCGATAATCTCGTCGACATCGATACCTTCATGATCTGCATATTTTTGCAGACCAAAGCGAAGCCCCAGCTTCCCCGCCGCCGAGATGACACCGATAGGCACGTTGACATTGACCTTGGCCCGGCCTGTCGGGATATCGGTGACACGAACCCTCAACCAGCGGGCTTGAGTAGAAGTGGAAACCTCGTTCGATTTGGCGACGGCAGGCGCCTCCAGCGCTGCCAGCAGCTTGGCGGCCTCCTCGGCTGTAATTTTGTGCTCTTCAACCATCTTCAGTATTTGTATCCGCTCAGCATCCATCTCGGCCACTCCTTCCTGCATTTCCTGGTAGTCCATCGCTCCAAACGATTGACTCTGTACCTCACTCTTGGGAACGTCTCTACTAAGACTCAACGTCGCTGCCTCGTGATTGAGGGCTTGCTCCTGCCTCTCGGAATTCTTCCGGTTGAAAACGTATCTCCCGATTCTCTGGCCGATCTCCAAATTCGACTCCTCTCCAACGCTGGAGCATTCGAATGATGCTCTCTTGCTGATAACCGAATTCGCAAGGAAAAAAGCTTACTTCCCGCGCAACAATCTGATGGCTTCCTCCGAGTCGATCTCCCCTTGCTCCAACTGGGCAAGGATCTCCTTTCGACGGTCCGGCGTTACCTTGGGCTCCTCCGGCACATCGTAGCCGAGCGCCTTGATCAGAGCGTCGAGTTTGCTCCTTACAGTTGGATAGGATATACCCATTTCTCTTTCCACATCTTTTATGTTGCCCCTGTTGCGAATGAACACCTCCGCGAACTGAAGCTGCTCCTTGCTGAGAGAGTGGAACTTGCCTAGGGAAAACCGTCCTTCGATAGCAGTCCCGCAGCTCAGGCAGCGAAGCCTAGACACCTCCAACTCCCCTTCGCATACAGGACACTGGCCGATAACCGTATGTATCATCGCCACCTCGCCTGATAGTATTATTGACCGCCACACAAGATCGACATTAACCGGATGTTCAATATATTCAATCTAGCAGTGACTATTATTTAGATTGACGTTAATTTTGTCAATAGTTTTTAGGGGGTAAAATTAATATTTTTTTCAATAGCGCAACGACTCGTTTCAACTTTACACATCCAGGATCAGGTCGCTACAATCGAGCATATACCAGGTATTAGCCTTCGGTATGAAAAACCCGGCGGGAGGTAATCTTGGTCGATACGAATGACGCCCTACGTCGCCTTCCCAGCGTGGACCGTTTGCTGAAAGAACAAGCCGCAGTACAGTTAGCCGAGCAGTACCCCCGCGACCTGGTGGTCCAGGCTCTCAGGGAAACGCTGGAGGATGCTCGATCCGATATCCGGGCAGGCGCGGCCCTGCCGAGCACCACCACCATTCTCGAGATGGCGAAACGGCGGCTAGAATCGGCTTTTAGGCCATCCCTCCGGCCGGTTATCAACGCCACCGGAGTGATCGTCCACACTAATCTGGGTCGAGCACCTCTGAGCGATGATGCTTTACGCGCCGTGCAACTAGTAGCAGGTGGATATAGCAACCTGGAGTACCGGTTAGAGGAGGGGCTTCGGGGTTCACGGCACGAGCACGTCACCGAACTGCTCCGGCGGATAACGGGGGCAGAGGATGCGATAGCCGTCAATAATAATGCCGCTGCAGTGCTGCTCACCCTGTCGGCACTAGCCCAAGGGCGTGAAGTGATCGTTTCCAGGGGGCAAGCTGTTGAGATCGGAGGCGGATTCCGAATCCCGGACGTGCTTCGCCAGAGTGGCGCGAAGTTAGTGGAGGTTGGTACCACCAACCGGACCTACCTGAGGGACTATGAAGAGGCGATAACCGAGAACACGGCGCTCCTGCTCCACGTCCACCCCAGCAACTTCCGTGTGGAGGGCTTCGTTCACTCCACATCCATAGACGAGCTCGTATCGCTAGGCAGGAGCAAAAAGATCCCTGTGGTGGACGATCTCGGCAGCGGCTCGTTCATCGACTCCTCCCGATACGGTTTACAGCACGAGCCGTTGGTCCAGGAGCGGATCGAGTCTGGGGTAGACTTGGTGTGTTTCAGCGGCGACAAACTCCTGGGGGGCCCACAGGCAGGGTTGATCGCCGGAAAATCCCGCTACGTCGAGCAGTTGCGGCGCCATCCATTGGCGCGCGCTATTCGAGTAGACAAAATGACCATTGCAGCGCTATCGGCAACCTTGCGCCACTATCTTCTAAGAGACGCTGAGCGGAAAATCCCAGTTTGGAGGATGATCTCTATACCACTGGGGGAGATAGAGGCCAGGGCTTCCAGACTGGCGCGAAGGCTCCGGCGGGGCGGCTTAGCGGTCGAACTGATCCCAGGCCTCTCCACGATAGGTGGCGGCTCACTTCCTGGTGAGACTCTTCCAACCCAGCTAATCGCGATATCTTCAGGGGCAGAGGGCCTCGCGCCGTTAGAGATGGCAGCTCGGTTGCGGCGGATGGACCCGCCTGTGGTTGCACGGCTCGAGCGCTCACTGCTGCTCCTCGATCTGCGTACAGTACGGCCGGAGGACGACCGGTTGGTGGGGGATCACCTGCTGGCAGTTGCTGCTGGCTGAGATAGACGGGTGCCGGTGGTTTCGACCACCGGCACCCGTCTATCGGCTATTGGAACAATCCCACGATGGTCAACGCTGCGCCTGCTATCCCAGAGACAATAGCTCCTATCAGCATCCACTGGGCCGCCGATTTGGTAGACCGTATCAGCTCTTCCTCTGACTTGAGAGAGATGATGAATTTCTCTTTCCCTGAGGGTTTCTGAACCTGTATTTTGCCGGTAGTGTCTGCAGCCTCACCCAATACATATATCTGCCGGCCTATAGGTAGTATGCTTTCACGGAAGCGGTATCCCAGTGTCCGCGAATCTGAGAGGAACTGCCCCACCAGAGAGCCAACGTCGAAGCTGAATCCACCTAGGGTGATAACCCCGCCCGTATTGTTCTCGAACTTATCTATCACCTGTACGGCGTCGATATCCGCCCCCTCGGGGTTCACCAAGATCGAGCCAGTCGAATCCTCCACCCAAAATGGGATCCTCTGGGAGTTCTGTGAAACCACTTCCGATCCTCGCCTGGTCCTTCTTTGCCGCCGTTTGGTCTTGGAGTCGGTCTCCCAGTAAGTCTCCTCGTACTCTCGGGTCACTGTCATGGAGTAATAGACGCATGGCTCCTGGGCGATCTCCGAGCGAAGAGGACTATCGCATTTAAGGACGCCCTTGACTTCAGCGATCTGCTTGAAGCTGCCTTGTTGGCCCAACCGCTCCGCTACATACTCCGCCGCCTTCTGTAGCTCCTGTGATGTCGAGGTCTTCGTCCCCATGATGTCCATCAGCTTGCTCTGCTGTGAGCGCCGCATCAGAAAAAGGACTACCCCTAGGATAAGTAACACGATCCCCACGACAATGAGCATACCAATCCTCCTCCAAATCTCCATTTTTTCAACAGCCCGACTAATTGCGGCTTATTGTACTACCTGGAGCGATGCTTGTAGAAGGCATTAGCTATCAATTTTTTGACTGATAGCCGGTTGCCCTGATCGTGAAGCCGGGCAGCTAGCGGCGTTATTCGTTAGGAACGGGAGCCATCAGGATCGCGGCCCTTTTCCGTCAAGTATTCGATCAATGCCATTGAGTTCCCTTGGAAAAGCCGGTTGGTAATTCGATCGATCAAAACACCACCGAGCTCTTCACGGCTCAATGCCGGGGAATAATGGAACAGGTCATTTTTTTTATTGGAGTTCAACAACCCCCGAGATGTTAGCCGTCGAAGGACTGTAAGGATAGTTGATTGCCCGTAAGGATGGATCTCCCTCATAGCTTCAAAAACTTCTCGGGAGGTAGCCTCCCCTCGTTTCCAGATGACATTCATGATAGCTATCTCAAGAGGGCCTATCCCTTTCGCCTCGAGATTGGCCAACACACTCTCATCAACCATATATCAACCTCGTATGCTTGGTGTAGATCAATAGAATATGGGGGGTTATATGTAGTTCGTGGTGGTTGTAATAATTTAACGTAGAGCAGCACCTTCGGTTACTGTTTTTCTCGTTCCAGCCCAACATAGGTGATTGGACGGGGCAATCAACGATAGATGCGGGCTTCGAAGGGAGTCATTTTCCGGGTTGATCGGGAATAAAACGAGGCACAGCAGTTGCATTCTTTGCGCTGCAGTTAAACGGCCTCACATAGAGCATAAAGGGTACGAGGGGGTAATGAGCAACTACCGGAAAAGAGCTGAGGCAGTTGCCATTCCTGCCCCATTTACCAATCGTGCTCGCCCACCTGTGGACAGCCCATGGTATTACGAGGTGCGCCAATGACTTTCTGGGATTTGCTGTGGTTTTTCTTCATCGTGGTTCCTTTGACTCTGTTATGGATCTTCACAATGGTGGACGTGTTCTCCCGTCCTGATCTCTCGGGGTGGGCTAAGGCACTTTGGGTCGTGGCGATCATCGTGTTGCCCTGGCTAGGCGTTTTGGTTTACCTGATTGCACGTCCTCCTACAGTAGCCGGTGTTTTTGCGCAACCTGCGCCGTATCCAGCCGGGCGTCCAACAGTTCCCACGAGCATCGCGGACGAACTGGAGAAGCTATCGAGACTTGAGCGGGAGGGGATCATCACCGATCAGGAGTATGAGACAGCTAAGGCGGCGGTGCTGAGGAAAGCTGCGTAGCAATCGTCGAATCAGTCAAATGAAGTCCGCCTAGACCTGTTCTCGCCGCCAGCGTTTCGACAGCGTATTCACGCTCCCGTCCTGGCTCGTTGGGTTCCTTTAACGGTTACCAGCGCGCTGGCAATAGTCTTCTGATGTGCGTCTTTGGCGGTGGCTTGCACGAATATTACACTTTGGCCCTGGCGGAGCAGGTGAGATTCTACATACAGTTGGTTACCTTGTCCTGGCCGCACAAACTGGACGTGCTGTTCCAAAATGCGCCCCGCGGGATCTCCCGGGATGCAGGCAAGCGCAGCAACGGCTAATGCCCCGAACATCGCTCCACCGTGGACCACGCCCCATGAGTTCCGAATATGAGGACCCAGTGGCCATCGCCCGGAAGATTCACCGTCTCCTCGCTTGCGCCACTCTATGCCAAGGTAATCTGCCAGGGGCCCATCCTGGCCTGGCGCACCGAGATACCCTTCCACATGCTTGAGAATCTCCAACTCCTGCCCCTTCAGGTCGTGAAGTGCAAGAGGCCGAGGCTGAAGCTGGTTGGTCGTATCACCTTGACTGGCGAACGGTCTGGGATCGTCCGCCCTCACCCTCCTAATAGCGTACGTTCCCGTCGCGGTAGCCACGAGAGCGCCTTGCTCGTCCGTCATCTCACAGCGTGCAACCCCTATCCGCCTGGACAGAGATACTACCTCTGATTCGGCTCGAATCTGTCTCGCGCGAGTCTCGCGGAGGAGTTGAACCGTTAGTCCGGTGGTCGCCATCCTCACTGGCTCTGCGACGGCACGAAAGAGTGCGTTTGCTAGTGCTTCGTCTGCCAGCGTTCCCAGAGCCCCTGCAGCCACGGTGCCGCTTGGGCCAAGGACCCCATGGCGCACCGGCATGGTTGCACCGCATACTGCCTCTGTATCATCCAAGCTCAAGACCGACATAAACGACCTGTAGAAGTGAAATCCATTGGCTCGCATCACAGCAAACGCCTGGAGGATATCGGAAATTGTTGCCTTGTCTTCCCTGGATTCGGGATTCAAATTCATCAGACCTCGCTATTCTAAAATGTCGAACTGCATACCGTTACGCTGCAGCAAGTACATCGTGGTTTTGAGTGAGCAGTTAACGGGAAAGCTTTGTCCCAACCTGCTCTGAGGCGCCTGGTCCTTTTGACCTAGTCTATTGTGCTTCTTAGGCGCCGGTGGCTTATCCACCGCCAAATTATCTCAACTATCCAGGCTAGCACGATGAAGGCTGTTAGGACAACAACAGATTGAACGTCAGGAACGGCTCAAGCAGCAAGAAGGTGTCTTCAGTGAAAACAATGCCGGTCGTCGACGAGATGATAGTAGGCGAGAGCATGAAGTACCGAAAACGGAAGTAGAAATCGTACCTGGCAGCGGACCAAGCCTGAAGGATATAATTCCTTTAGATCAATACAATCTCTTGGGGTGCGCTTTGTACGTCATCGGAACCGCAGGGCACGTCGACCACGGCAAGTCCACACTGATCAAGGCGTTGACCGGCATAGATCCCGACCGCTTGCAGGAAGAGAAAGATCGAGGCATGACCATCGACCTCGGCTTCGCCTGGCTCAGACTGCCCGGTGGGCAGGAGGTCAGCATCGTCGATGTCCCCGGCCACGAGCGGTTCATCAAGAACATGCTGGCAGGTGTGGGCGGAATCGACTTAGCCCTGCTTGTCGTCGCGGCCGACGAGGGTCCGATGCCTCAGACCGACGAGCATCTGGCGATTCTCGACCTCCTAGGGGTATCAAGGGGGATCGTTGCGATCACCAAGGCAGATCTGGTGGACGAAGAGTGGTTGGAGTTGGTTAAAGCAGAGGTTGAAGACCGGCTATCCTCCACCACTATGGCAGGATCGGCACTGGTGCCTGTGTCCGCTGTTACCGGCCAGGGGGTCGCTGAGCTGGTCTCAACCCTTGACGGCCTGCTCGCAGCCGTACCCCCAAAACGGGATATCAATAAACCCAGAGTGCCGATCGATCGCGTCTTCACCATATCCGGCTTCGGTACGGTTGTCACCGGCACCCTGATCGATGGGAGCCTCCGCGTCGGGCAGGAGGTGGAGATCTTACCTTCGGGAAAAAAGAGTAGGGTCCGGGGTATACAATCGCATAAAAAGAAGGTGGAGATCGCCTACCCCGGTAGCCGCGTGGCTGTGAATCTGGCATCGATCGCCACTGAGGAGATCCAACGGGGCGATGTGATCACCACCCCAGGTTGGCTGCGCTCGACAAAAGCGGTGGACGTCAAGCTTCGGGTCATCAAGGCCGCCCCCAAGCCGCTACAGCAGGGGGATATGCTCACCTTCCATACCGGCGCTGCCGAGAGCGTAGCCAAGCTATCCCTGCTTGACGCGGAGAGGCTGGAGCCCGGCCAAACAGGTTGGGCGCAACTGCGACTAGCCGACCCTGTGGCAATCGCCCGAGGTGACCTCTTCGTGGTGAGAATACCCTCCCCCAGCTTTACCGTTGGGGGTGGCACCGTAGTCGATACCCATCCTAAGCGGCACCGCCGCTTCCAGCAACAGGTACTCCAGAAGCTGAGCACATTGGAAAGGGGCAGCCCTGAGGAGATCGTGCTGGAGCAACTTTCCCCAGCAGCACCACTGGATCTGCAATCCCTGACATTGAAGACGGGGCTTCCGCAGGAGCAGGTGCGGGAGGCTGTGGTCACTTTGGTATCTCGCGGGGAGTTGCTGCTGCTGGAAACATCCAAAGGGGGGAAGGAAAACCAACCCACGCTGAGCAATCAGAGCCTGGTCATCTCCATTCCAGCCTGGGAGAGGCTGAAAAACCACATCGAAAGCATGCTGGATTCGTTCCACAAGGAGTATCCCCTCCGGCGAGGAATGCCCAGGGAAGAGGTTCGCAGCAAAAGCGGACTGGACGCTCGGGCTTTCAGTCGAATAGAAGCGCAGTTGTTAGCCGAAGGAATAGTGGTCGAAGATGGGCCGTTGATGGCGCGGGCGGAGCACCGCGTGAGCTTCAACGATGTCCAACAGCGGCGCGTCGACGAGATGCTGGTTTTCCTGCACGATGCGGGCGTTTCTCCCCCCTCCACCGTGGAGCTACTATCCAGATTCAACCTGGATACCGAGGTGCTTGGCGCCCTCCTGGACCAAGGCCGAGTAGTCGAAATAGCCCAGGACATGGTGATTGAGCGGCAGGTGTATCGGAATATGGTCGATACGGTAGTCGATTTGATAAAGCGAGAGGGTTCCCTAACCGTGGCTGCGGTCAGGGATCACTTCAGCACCAGCAGAAAATACGCCCTAGCCCTGATGGAGCACCTGGATGAGAAGAGGGTGACCCGCCGGGTGGGCGACGAGAGGGTTCTATTCTGATGGGTTCTGGGTTTACGAAGCTCTTCCTTGTCCGGCACGCTGAAACCGAGTGGAACGCTGGACACATCTTCCAAGGGCACCTGGATTCAACTCTTACTCCCCGAGGTTTGGCTCAAGCCACAGCTTTAGCATCCCGATTGGCATCGGAGGGGATACAGGTTATCTACTCATCAGACCAGGGTCGATCGATGCGAACAGCAGAGCCTCTGGCAACTAAGCTAGAGCTACAGGTAATCCCCCGGTCGGATCTACGGGAGATCGATTGCGGCGAGTGGACCGGAAAAAGCTATGAAGAGGTCCACGAGTTATGGCCTGAGGAGCACCACAACTGGAGATTTCGCCCCGACCTGCACCGGATGCCCGGTGGGGAGAGCGTTCTTCAGGTACAACAGCGAGGTCTTAGATTCTTAGAGGAGATCCGCCTGCGCCATCCAGGCCAGACCATCTGCGCCGTTACCCACAACACCGTGGTTAGAGCGATAATCACCCACCTCCAGAGGCGGCCTCTCTCGAAAATATGGGATGGCGATCGCCAGCCCAACTGCGCGGTAAATCTTATCGAGCTCAAAAACAGCCGATCTGAGCTTCTAATCGTCGGGGATACCGCCCACCTCGAAGATGTTGGCTCCAGCGGCATGCTGATTGTGTGATTATTGATAGCTGTTACACACCGGCGCAAGTGGGCAAACCTCACAGCGAGGCCTCTGGGCTTTGCACGTTCGCCGGCCGTGGATTATCAGATTCAGGTGGAAGGGGTACATTTTTTCTGGCGGGACCACTTTCTCCAGGATCAGATGAGCCTCTTCAGCAGTAACCTTTGTGCCGATCAGCCCCAAGCGCCGGGCTACCCTGTGGATGTGGGTATCTACAGGGAAGGCCGGTTTGCCGCATGAGAAGAGCAGGACGCAAGCGGCCGTCTTTGGACCGACCCCTCCCAGGCTGAGAAGCAGTCGTCGGGCTTCGTCCAACTCCATGTCACAGAGGAAGTCCATATCCAGGGCTCCATACTCTTCCCATAGCTTCAGCAGTAGCTCCTTGATCCTGATCGCCTTGGTCTGAGCCAGCCCACCCGATCTTATCGCCTCGGCGATCTCGCTGGGATCGGCATCCATCACCTGCTCCCAGGTTGGGAATCTTTGCCTCAAGCTCTCGAAGGCGCGATGGGAGTTGGCGTCTGTGGTGTGCTGAGAGAGGATGGTCAAGATCAACTCGTCTAGTGGCCTTGGCTTCCGCCTTGGAGCCGGTGGGCCATACTCATCCTCCAGCAGCCTATCGATCTCATCGATTCGCTCGGCCAGTTCTCCATCTGGCCGAAGCTGATGCTCCATCTCCGGGGACTTTTCGTGATCGGCTCGGCTATGTTGTTTGGCCATTTTTGCCAAGGTGGGTACTCCTCCGTGGGTAATGGGTGCTCCCGGCGCGTTCATCGTAGGATCAGCCGGTCCCCCACAATATGCAGCCGAGGTGCGCGGTCACTTATGTCGACCTGAGCGCAGTACTCTACGTCCGCAGCCAGCCCTACACCCTTCAGCACGTGGGCGTTCAGCGATTCCCAAAAGGCGTTCAGTATTGCCTCCCTGGGTGGATTGTACTGATCGTCGGTTGCGTTCAGATCCACGAGGTACGACCTGTACAGCCTCACGGCCGCCTTCGCCGACTCCTCGAGATGTACATCCGATTCCCCGTAGCGAGCGGCCTCTCGCTCCAACAGGAGAGCCAGGTAACCTGCAACGAAGGCGTCGTCGATGGCGAACTTGGTCCCCTGGATATCGCCGGAGCAGACCAGAGAGATATCGTACTGATTCTCCCTCGCTTCCTTGAACGCAGCCTGCACCGCCGCTGTGGCGTTGAAGAGGCTGGCTGCCAGCACCGTCGGGGCTTCGGCTACCTCCCACATCGCCTTGGTGCCGTTGGAGGTGCAGAACACCACGTCTTTGCCGTCCAGGGAACCCGGCGCGAACTCCCTGGGCGAGTTGCCGTGGGTAAAGCCGTCTGGAGGGAGTCCGCCTCTCTCGCCACAAACGGGGGTGCCTTCAGGCAAGGCCTTCGCCAGGGATAGAGCTCCGGCGACGCCGTCGGCCAGGATCACCTGCCGAGCACCGGCGTTGAGCATCATAATCAACGTCGACGTAGCCCTGAGCTCGTCGATAACGACGCACAGCTTAGAGGGCAGGTCGGTAGCTACAGTAGGAAGGAACAGGACCTCGACGTTCAAAACCAATACCTCCAGATATGTCGGGACTCGGTTTGGGGATTGTACCATTCTACAATTTCGAGGGCACCTTGGAGATGATGAGCGCAGCCCCGGCCAAACAGGCGGCGGTGCTGATGGCAAAAACGCTCAATAACCCGAAGCTGTCTGCCAGCAGCCCAACTGAGGCCGGGCCAGCGAACATCCCCAGAGCGTAGATCGCCTGGAACACACCCATTGCTGTCGCCCGGTCGCGGGCAGGCACCGACTGGATGCTCAGCGCCATCAGCAAAGGATATGTCAGACCTCGTCCAACTCCCCCGATGACCTGAGTCAGCGCAATCATACTCACGCTGTCCGTCATGGGCACCATCGCGATAGCTACTGCCTGCAATATCAAGCCGGTAAATGCCGTCATTCGGGACCCGAAGCGGCCCGCGATACGGTCGATGAGTAAGGCCGCGGGCATGTGACCGATGTACACCACCGTCGTCAACATGCCGAGATCGCTTCGGGTGGCTCCAAGATGGCTGGCGTAAACCAGGGTAAAGCCCGAACTAGTACCCCATTGAGCCCACTGTATCAACATGCATGCGATTGAAACGACCAGCAGCAGCGGCGTAGTAGCGATGCGCTGGATCTCCTTCAGATTCATCTCCCGCTGGACTACAAGCGGCTTCTCCTCCAGAGGCAGAGCTATCAGAAGCCCGAGGACAGCCATGATTGCGCCCGCGAAGAAAGGGGCCTCCCACCCCCAGTTTTCAGCGATCCTTCCTCCGGCGTAAGTAGCGACGAGCTGAGATCCGCTGGAAGCGAACGACACATAGCCCATAGCGCGGGCTACTTTATCCTGCGGGAAATAGCTGGAGAAGAACACGGAGAAGGCCACCCATGCCGCAGCGCCCATTCCGGCTACCGCCCTCCATACGACCAACCATTCAGGCTGCGGCGACAGCCCGAGGCCAAGAGCCCCAATACCGGCCATGGCGATCCCGCCCAGTATGAAAGGTTTTCTAAGCCCGATCCGGTCGGACCAGACGCCCAACGGGATTCTCAACAGCAGTTGGAAGATACCGTAGGCCCCAACGATGGTGCCGATAAGCCCCATCGAGGCCCCCAGGTTCTCCGCGTGAACCGGCATAGTGGGGACATATACGTACATCGACGCCCAGTAACACGAGGTTACCAGCAAAAAAAGCAAGGTGGGATACTTACGAGCCAGTCTGAAAACCACCGGATGACCTCCTCGTCGCGGTGGTGTAAATCATAGGCGCTTCTCGCTCTCGTGTAAAATTGGGATGGAAGCCTGTACTACGTTCAGATAGATGGGCTTGGGAGGGCTATCCTTGACAGCCGTTACCGCATCGGGTAAACATCCTATACATAATCACCACGAGTCTCAGCTTGAACACTGAACCTTGCATTGGTCACCGGACATCCGGTTTGCCATGTAGCGGCCAGTATTCGAGGCGTGGAACCGTCATACAATAAGGAGATGCCATGAGGTGGCTCGAGAATCTTCTGGGCAAAACTTCGAATCCGGAAACAAAAAAGGCCAACCAGCTCAATAAGAAGGCGATCGAGCATATCGCCAAAGAGCAGTACGCCGAGGCAGAACCTCTTTTGCTTGAGGCAATCCGATTGTCGCCTAACACGGCCGCCTACCATCACAACCTTGGTGCGGTGTATATGGGGCAGAAGCGCTTCGCATACGCGCTGAAGGAGATGCGGAGAGCGTCCCGCTTGGACCCTAAAGACGTCGAAACGAAGGTCGCCATCGCGAAGTTGCTCTCCGAGACGGGTAAACCAAATGAAGCGTTGGCCGAGTATAGAAAGATCTGCAAGAATGCCCCCGACGATTGGCGCTCCCATCTATCGCTGGGCAATGCCCTTTTGGAACAGGAACGCACCGACGAAGCGATACCGCACCTGGAAAAGGCGGTAGAGCTAAAGCCTAGAGAAGAGCTTGCCCAGTTAGTGTTGGCCGTAGCCTACGAAAAAGCCGGCACCCTGGACAAGGCTATCAAAGCCTACGATGCTGTTCGAAGGGTCACCCGCATCAGGCAGAACAAGAAAGCCGCATCGGAGAAGATCGAAGAACTCCAGAATCGGCTTTCAGAGAAATAGCCTCACGCTACTCGCTTTCCGCCTTTCCACTCACCCCGGCCTCCGCGAATGTAGCCATCTCATCGTGAATTGCGAGGGCATCGTCGATCAGGTGCATTGCGATAGCCGCGCCGGTGCCCTCGCCAAGGCGCATATCCATATCGAGGAGAGGGCGAATTTTGAGAGATCGAAGTATAGCAGCGTGTCCGGCCTCGACCGATTGGTGGGATGGCACAAGATAGTCTTTCACCCTTGGGCAAAGACCGACCGCTACCAACGCTGCAGCGCCAGAAATGAAGCCGTCGATCACCACCGGAAGCCGATTGGCTGCGCCCGCAAGGATCACCCCAACCAAACCGGCGATTTCTAGCCCGCCCATCTTGATGAGCACGTCCATCGGATCCGAGGGATTGGGTTTGTTTGCAGCTATTCCACGCTCTATTGCGACGATCTTCCTCTCCAAACCGGTGTCGTCGACCCCGGTCCCCCTCCCCACCACATTAGAAAGCGGATAGCCTGTGAGCAGGGATACGATTGCAGCGGAAGGAGTAGTGTTGCCGATCCCCATCTCTCCCGTCGCCACCAGGTCGAGACCTTTTGCTATCTCCATCTCCACCACATCGATACCCACCTGGATAGCCTGTTCAGCCTCCTGCTGAGTCATGGCCGGCTCCTTGGACAGATTTCGAGATCCCCTGGCTACCTTCCGATTCAACAGGCCATCCCTCACAGGCATCTCTGCTGCGATACCGACGTCCACCACTACAACTCTGGCGCCCGCCCTACGACTCAGCACATTGATGGCAGCCCCTCCGGCTAGAAAGTTCATCACCATCTGAGGAGTAACCTCCGAGGGATAGGCCGAGACCCCTTCCGCGCATACCCCATGGTCGCCCGCCATTACCACGACCGCTTTCCGGGGCAGCCTAGGCCGAACATTACTGGTGATCCCAGCGATCTGGATCGCCAGTTCCTCTAACCTACCAAGACTTCCCAACGGTTTGGTCAACTGGTTCTGGCGCTCTCTGGCGGCCACCATTGCGGATTCGTCCAGGGGTTCGATCGACTCGATAACGTGCTGGATCATTTTCACCTTTCTACTCCTAACAAAAAGCCCCCCGACCAGCAGTTGGTCGAGGGGCTTCGTAATACCATATTGTCCACTACGCCATACCTCGGAGCGTGCGGTCGAAAGCGTCTGGGCAGGTCTCCTGGCTCGTGGCTCCTCGCTCCCCCGCGCCTTCCCACCTTACGGCAGTGGCATTTTGCGGGATCGCTCCCCACTCACAGTGGCGGGCCCGCGCCGGATTCTAACCGGCTTCCCTATTCTCCCCTAAGGGCACCCAGCACTATTCCTGTTTCCGCGCTGATGTTACCGGAAGCCTGGCACCTCCGTCAACCATCGTCGCGATCCAGCAGTCTGAAAGACCTTCCAACTGCTCTTCTGCTCTCTTTCGAAAGAGCTTTGCTCGCGATTCCTCTCCTGGAGCGAACAGGACGCCAAGCGCGGTGCCGCTGTGGGCGGCGCACACACCCAGTGATAGACACTCCCTTCCCAGGGCTATGGTCGCCTCTAACTGCGGCTTGGCTAGGAGCCTCTGGTTAGCCCTAGCGCTGGCCGTGGCAGCATCTCCAACCAGTTCAAGTCGATGGTATCGTAGACCATCCAACAGCAGTTCGAGAGCGTGGGAGTGTTCCTTTTCCATAGCGTGAAGTTGGGCTGTGTCGAGCCTGGCGTTGTAATCCTCCGTGTCCACCGCCCCTTCGAAATCCAGAGCTACAACCAGCAGGGGTGGCGCTGGACCCAGATCCTGATACCGGCGAGCGCCGCGATGGTCGAAGAGCGCCAATCCAGGAAACATCGTGCCGTCGCTGGGCTCGACGGCCACAGCCAACCGTGCGACCTCGCCCGGGCTCAGCGGCCTGCCTACCGCCTCCGCCACTGCGGCAATAGCGCCAACAACATCAGCGGTGCTGGTACCAAACCCCTTAGATGGCGGCAGCGGGCAGGATACATGTAGATCGAAAACTACGTCATTCAATCCCAAATATTCGAGTGTAGAAGCAGCGGCTCTGAATGCTTTGGCATTCGAAGTCTTTTGGGGCTTGCCGTTTCCGCCTAGCCCTCCGCCAGCCTGGTAACACGCCCTTGAGAGTTCGCCCGCCTCGACTGCACATTCCCCCAAAACGTAGGGAAGGGGATGGGGGCGGGCGGGCCAGCGGCCCGCGCTCCCGGGAGGCGGCGTAAGCCACTTGGCGCAATCATCGTGGCTAAGCGTGATGCTAACCCTAACGCGACTGAATCGATCTACCGGGCAGGATACCAGAAATGGGAGGCCGTTAAAGGCTCCCTGGACCAGCTCACCACATGTGCAGGGCACCAGCGCTTCGGCCGCGCGCGTTATCTGTCTCACAATTCCGGCTCCATCGCTAATCGTTTAACGTCCACCGGAAGGCCGGCCACCATAAGCAGCACTTTGTCCGCCTCCGCTGCTATCTGTCGGTTAGCTGCTCCTAACAGGTCCCGATAGGCCCTGCTAAAGGCGTTGGAGGGCACCAAGCCCAACCCGACCTCGTTCGAAACTACCAGAAGATCGGCACTCTGCGCCCGGACAGCCGCAACCATATCGAGGATCTGACGACTCAACTCAGCACCCAGCCGATCCACGATACGCGGCCACTCCTTATCTTTCGGTTGGCCCGTCAGCTCAGTAAGGCTACAGAGATGATTAGACACCCAGAGGGTCAGGCAGTCGGCTATGATCACGTCGCTATTTTTCGATGCCGTGTCGATGCTCCCTGCAAGCTCCAGCGGCTCTTCCACAGTCATCCAATCGGCAGGTCGCGCAGCTCGGTGGGCATCGATCCTGTGCCGCATCTCATCGTCGTACGGTTGGGCGGTAGCCACAAAGGTAACCCTGCCTCCCTTCTTCCTGGCCATCCGCTCGGCGAGGCTGCTTTTACCGCTTCTAGCCCCACCCAGGATCAAAACGATTCTGCCCACTGCTTATCTCCTTAAACCCGTGATCCTATAGAGAGCCTCGAGATCCAGGTTATCTCGCAGGCAGTTCGCAAGCCGGTCGTACTCAGCGTCGCGCTCTATCGACTTCTGTCCATCCCGGGGTACCGGAATTCCGCGCCTTGTCGCCAACCACTCGATCAGGGATCGGCGCAGGCAGGCGTTCTCGAACAGCCCGTGCAGATAGCTGCCCATCACCAGACCATCCGGCAGCGCGCATCCGTCTGCATCTAGAGTGCTTACGTCTCGCCCGTAAGAACCGCCATCGTCCATTATCTGGAACATCGGCTCAGCGCGATGCTCCGTCGTTCCTATGTGGATCTCGTAGGCGGCTATCTCGTTGCCATAACTTGAGGCAAAGGGGCCGCTCTTGGCGACGACTCTGGCCTTCACCCGGACCGTCCGCTTGCTTGCGGAAAAGGTGGTCGTGGCCGGCAGCAACCCCAATCCCGGCGTCTCAACCTGGTTGGACTCTACCCGCTCTGGGTCCAGAATCGTCTCTCCCAACATCTGATAACCGCCGCATATCCCCAGCACCGGCGTCCCGCTCCTTGCCTGGGCGACGATAGCTCTCGCCAACCCCGACTCTCTCAAGAATGCCAGGTCATTCACAGTGCTTTTACTGCCGGGGATGATTATCAGATCCGGCCTTCCCAGCCGTAGAGGCTCCGTGACATAGCGAAGCCCCACACCCTGTTCCGCTGCCAGCAGGTCGAAGTCGTCGAAGTTGGCTATTCGGGGCAACCGGACCACCGCGATGTCCAGCAATCCCGCCCCTGGCCTCACTGCGTCGAGAGCTACGGAGTCCTCCTCTGAGATCAGCAGGTTGTGTAGATAAGGTACGATACCCAGCACAGGCACACCGGCGCGCTGCTCCAGAAATCCGAGGCCGGATTTGAGCAGCGTTACATCCCCTCTGAATTTGTTGATAACCAGCCCCTTTACCAGCGCCCGCTCCTCCGGTTGCAGCAGCTCCATGGTCCCCACCAGGGATGCGAACACTCCGCCCCGATCGATATCTCCTACAAGCAGAACGGGAGCCTGAACGGACAGAGCGACCCGCATATTTACCAGGTCGCTTTCGCGAAGGTTGACCTCGGCCGGACTGCCCGCCCCTTCGATCAGTACCAGGTCGTATAGATCCCGTAAACGCTCGAGTGATGAGGAAACTATGCCCCACAACTCCGTTTTCTTTTGGTAGTAGTGTTGGGCGCTAAGGGTCTCGCAGGGTTTGCCAAGCACCACCACCTGGCAGCGGCTGTCCCCTTCCGGTTTAAGAAGTATGGGGTTCATATCCACAGAGGGTTCGATGCCGGCAGCCTCGGCCTGCACAGCCTGGGCTCGACTGATCTCCAAGCCGTCGGGTGTGGCTGCAGAGTTGAGGGCCATATTCTGAGCTTTGAAGGGCGCGACCCGGTAGCCGTCACGGCGGAACATTCGGCATAGCCCAGCGACCAACAGGCTCTTGCCTGCTGACGAACTCGTACCCTGCACCATAAGTACCCTAGCGCTCATTTCCAACCCCTAAAGATGTTATTATTGACCTCTGTATCTGTGTTCTCTGTGAAATCTGTGGATTTCTTCCTTATTCATCCCAAGTGGCACCGGTCGTTCAGCAGGGTGATCGTGCCCATGTCATCGCCCCTCTCCACGATGGTGATGCCGGCGTGGTCCAGCCGGAAAGACCAGTGCATCTCCGGGGGTAGGCCGAGAAGCAGGCAGAGCAACACCCTCAGCGGCCCGCCATGCGAGACTACCAGCGTTGTGGAATGCCGCTCACCCTGGGATCGGTCCACGACAGACAACCACATCGAGAGGCTTCTCGCCAAGGCTTCTATCGTCTCCTTCTCCCACCTTGCGTACTGCTCTGATTGAGGCCCCGCATTGCCGATTTCTGTTGGGACCTCTACTTCGCGCAGCGCCGCTGTAAGCTGCAGCGGCAGTGCGTCCCTTCCTTGCATGATCACCTCTGCGGTCTCATTGGCCCTCCGCAGGTCGCTGCTCCAGGCTGCGTCGAAGGACCAGCCTCGGAGCCTGCGGGCTACAGCTTCCGCCTGCTTTCGACCAATAGCCGTCAGTTCGGCGTCTCGACATGCCGAAGTGGCTTCCGCATGCCTCACCAACAGCAGCCTATTCACTCGCCAGCACCCCCTGGACCGCCTCCACAAGCTTTCTGCATTCCGGTAGAGTCCTGATCCCAATTCTGATATAGGCCGGAAGGCCGAAGGACGCACAATCTCGCACGCAGATGCCCCTTGCCAGCAACCTCGAACGGAAGCTGCTTCCGTCGCCCACGCGCACCAAAAGGAAGTTGGCTGCCGATGGAACCGCGCTCAAGCCCAGGGCTGAAAGCTGTTCCATCAGAAAAGATCGAGACTCAGCGATTACCTCGCGGGCTTTCTCAAGGTGAGCAGTGTCTAGCAATGCCGCCAAGCCGGCCCTCTGAGCTGCAGCGTTGACGTTCCAGGGTGGCTTGACTCGATGGATCCAGCCGATAATCTCCGGGCTGGACACAGCGTACCCCAGGCGAAGCCCTGCCAATCCGTAGTCCTTGGTCATCGATCGAAGTAGCAGCAGCCTGCCAGAAGTCAGCAGAGGTCGGAGGTCGGGCTGGACGTCGCTGAACGGCAGGTAGGCCTCGTCCACGACCAGTAGCGTATCCAGGCAGCCTTCGAGTAGCTTCTCTATCTGGTCGGCACCCAATAGCTGTCCGGTAGGGTTGTTGGGATTGCACAGAAAAGCCAGCTTCGGGTGATTGCAACAGAGGCGGCGGACAATCTCATCCAGGTCAGGATTGAAGTTGTCTGCTTCGTGTGCTCGGTACTCCTCAACCTCAGCCCCAGCGATCCGGCAGGCTCGAGCGTACTCGCCAAAGGTGGGGCCAACTACCAGCACCGAATCTGAGGGATCAAGAAACGCCATCGCCAGCAGCCACATCAGCTCCACCGAGCCGTTTCCCACAACCAGGCACTCCGGCTCGACGCCGATAGATCTGGCAAGCGCATCCTTCAACTCGATCGACTCGTCGTCCGGATAACGAGAAGGGTCTATTCCTTCCAGAGCCGCCAGTACGCCGGGTGCGGGACCCAATGGGTTACAGGATGCGCTGAAATCTATAACGTCGCTGGGCGGAAGGCCTCGTTCAACTGCCTCTCGGTCTGAGTAAGAGCCATGCGGGCACAACGGTACGCTATTTAGATGCTTTCTTGCTTTAATCATCTCTTTTCGAACATGCTCTGGTGGCCAGCAGTATCCCCGCCATCGCCACGGCCAAACCTGCTCCAACCAAATGTCTAGACCTCTTCAGATCAGAGACTACCGGGGTCCGGCCGCTCTCGTTAAGAGTGTAGTGGCCGACCTTCTCCAGCCTGAGGCCTAGCGCTCCTGCAGTAGCAGCCATAGGCCACCCGGCGTTGGGGCTGGCGGTCAACGCCGAGTCGCGCAGCGCCACTTTCCAAGCCTCCGCAATCGCACCCCCAACTGCTCGAGCGCTCAACGCAAAAGCCAGAGCAGTCAATCGGGAAGGTATCAGGTTCGCCAGATCGTCTACCCGAGCGGCCACCTTTCCGAGATACTCGTACCTGCCGCGGTATCCCCACATCGCATCCAAGGTGTTGGCCATCCGGTAGCCATAGGCTCCCGGCAAACCGAAGACCGCGTAGAACAGCAGAGGCGCCACCACCGAGTCACCAGCGTTTTCCGCAAGCGATTCGATCGCGGCGGCAGCTACCTTCCCCTCATCCAGCTCATTCACGTCGCGGCTCACTATCCGGCCTACGGCTTTTCGAGCGCCCTCCAGGTCCCGCATCTTCAATGCGCGCTCCACCTGTTCGTGGTGAAGGAATAGCGTCTTGGCTGCAAAGGTAGGCTTCAACAACAGAGCAGAGAACAGCACCCTGGGTATGTGTGTCGCCCTCGCAGTTCGCTCTAACAGCCACACAGGGAGCGTTGCAGCCGCGATGGCCAGCGCCTCGGCCGCTCCCCCATAGATAACCTGTCGCACTGCGCCCCTTTTCGACGAGTGGCGCTCCAGGCGCTCAACCAGCTTTCCCATCCAAACCACGGGGTGCCACCTGTCTGGGGGCTCGCCAAACGCCAGGTCGATCAGGAGTGCCAGCGCAGCCACCTTCCATCGTTCTTCTTTGTCAACTACGATATCCATCTGTACCTATCCAATAGTAAAGGCGATGACAGCGAGCAACGTAGCGACCTCCACCAACTGCCCGGCCCCGCCGCAGATATCACCCGTGACGCCGCCTAACTTTCCGGTGGCAAAACGACCCCCTAAAAAGGCTGCCGCTCCCGCCGCTGCCAGGAAAACCACCCCCATCCAGCCGAAACATACCCCTGCGATAACCGAGGTAAATAGCGTTGCCACCGCAGCGTGAGTCAAGTGGATTTCGGGTTTCAACCAGGCCGCCAATCCTTTGGGGTTTGCCGCGGGGAACCCCCACAGCACTATGGCCATAGCCCAGCGGGAAAGAGTGGTCGCGAGCACCAGCCCCCGGACTCGCTCGCTAGGCGGGAGAGAAATTAAGCAGTTGTACTCCAATAGCAGCATCGCGCCTGCCGCTGCGATACCGTAGCTTCCAACCCTGCTGTCCCGCATGATCTCCAGTCGCCGCTCAGGAGTACGCCCACCGAACAGGCCGTCGAAGCTGTCCATGAAGCCGTCCAGATGGAGGGCGCCGGTGGCTGCCAGCAATGTTGCCAGCAGCAGCGCCGCCGCCACATTCGTTGGCAACCAGGGCATCAGCAGTCGATCGAGGCCGGCCAACATCCCCCCTAGAGTAGCACCCACCAGAGGGAAACAGGCAACAGCCCACCCCATAGACGCATTACCCAACGCCGGAACGGGCACGATAGTGAGGAAGCCGAAAGCTGCGTTGAGAGTGGAGAACAACTTCACTGGCCGTTATCTCCATTGTTTCGCGATCGACCGCGAGGCAAGACTGCCGGTGCCCCTCCATCGGGGTGAGGCGCCAGGCAGAGGTTCACCCTGAAAACAGCGGACAGCAGGTCGGAGGTAAGCACCTTTTCCGGCGTTCCCTCCGCCACCAGCCGGCCTTTCGAAAGCAGCCCGATATGGTGGCAATAGCGCGCAGCGAGATTGAGGTCGTGGAAGACGCCGAGAGCAGCCACCCCCTGCTCCACCAGTGACGCAACCAGCTCGACCACGGTTATCTGGTGCTGCATGTCCATGTGAGCCGTGGGCTCGTCCAGCAAAAGCACCTTCGGCTGCTGAGCCAGAGCTCGGGCCATCAGCACTCTCTGTTGCTCCCCGCCTGAAAGCTCCCCTATCCTCCTGCCAGCTAACTCCCTGCAGTGGGCCATCTCCATCGCGCTTTCTACTGCGGCGATATCGGCCGGGCCTTCCCTGCCGAGAAAGCTGATATAGGGCGTCCGGCCCATCATCACCAACTCCCAGACGGTGAAGTATGGTGGTAGGGTAGCGCCCTGAGGAAGAAGCGTAAGCCGCTTGGCAAGCTGCCCGCGGTTCATCATCCTCACCGGCTGCCCATCGAGCAACACCCGCCCCCGGCTAGGGTTCAACAGACCCGCCGAGATACGCAGCAGGGTGGTCTTACCGGAGCCATTGGGACCGATAAGCCCAACAAAGCTGCCGGGCTTCACATCCAGGCTCACCCCGTGGAGTACGGGTGTTTCTCCGTAATCGAAGAATACGTTGTCAATAGATAGAACGGCTTTCATCAGAACACCGACCGTTTTTGCTGGCGCAGCAGATACAGGAAGAAAGGCGCTCCGCAGAAGGCGGTAATTACCCCAACAGGGATATCCTGAGAGCCCGGCACCATCCTCGCTCCTGCGTCTGCGGTAACCAGGAATGCCGCCCCCACGATAGCGCACAGCGGGATGAGAGATCGATGGTCGGAGCCCCACAGCATCCTGACGACGTGAGGTACCACCAACCCCACGAACCCGATTAAGCCGGCCGCCGAAACAGCAGCGGCGGTAGACAGGGATGCAAATACCACGAGCACCAATTTGACCA
>JBMNNU010000166.1:0-7045 GCA_050942695.1 Chloroflexota bacterium | reverse complement strand
ACCAGTTCGACGTTCACACCCAGCGTTTTTGCCTGCTCGTCGTCCAACTGCAGTATGTTGGCGAGTCTACCCAGGAGCGTGATCACTGCTGTCGCCACCAGGACGTATGGTGCAACTAACGTTACATGCTGCCAGTTGATGACGTTGAATCCTCCCAGCATCCAGGAGTAGATAACCGCAATCTTGTCCCCATGAGAGTACATCACGAAGGAGGTTGCGGCGTTGGCCAGCGCCCCCACCGCAACACCCGCTAGAAGAAGGGTGGTAACCGGGGTGGATCGTCCTACGCTGGCCAGTGAGTAGACTAGCCCAACCGTTAGGAGCGCCGCCAGAAAGGCCGAGAACTGGACCACACCCATGGAGTATAGAAAGATGGGGAGAGGCAAGGCCATGGCGAGAGCGGCACCCAGGCTCGCCCCGGCGGCTACCCCCACCAGATATGGGTCCGCCAGGGGGTTCCTGAACAAACCCTGGTAGGTAGCTCCAGCTACCGAGAGGCCGGCGCCGACCAGTGCTCCCATTACCACCCTGGGCAACCTGACCTCCATCAGGATCGTTTCGTAGCTCGCCGGCCACCAAGATGTCGTTTCCAAGAAGGGCAGGCGGGAGAGCAAGATAGCAACGACACTCGCCGGGTCCAGAGCCGCTTTGCCCGCCAGGATGCCGCCTGCGCAGGCGAGAAGGAGAAAAGTCAAAGCGACCCCAAAAGGCCCCAATCCACAACGCGCTCTAGCCGGCTTTACCCTCGCTCTCGCTATCGCAAATTCCATAACCCGGCCTACCCCCTACTGGTACTTTTCCGGATGGATGAATTTGGCCACCATATCCAAACCATCTACTACTCGCGGTCCCGGCCGGTTGGCGAGATTCGGGTCGACGACGTGGACTCTTCCATCTTTTACCGCTGTTATCTGATTCCATCCAGGCCTGGCCATCACCTGCTCCGGTGTCTCACCAGCGCTGTGGTCGCCCAACAGAATTACCTCCGGATCGCTCAGGAAAAGTGCTTCCTGATTGATCTGCGGCCAGCCCTTCCCTGCGTCCGCCGCTACGTTGATACCTCCCGCAACCCGGATCATATCGTCCATGAAAGTCCCGCTGCCGGCGGTGTGAAGTGTTGGTGAAAGCTCGTAGAAAACCCTAACCGGCTTTACCCCGGTCATCCGGGCCTCCACAGCATTAATCCTGGCTTTCATGCTGTTGGTTAGAGCCTCGGCTTCCTGGATGCGCCCCGTGGCTTTTCCCACAAGCCTTATCCGGTCTAGAACCCCCTTCACGTCCGGGGAGTCCGCCACCATCACCTTTAGCCCGTGCCGTTCTAACTCCCCAACGATCTTTTTGGTGTGAATGTTCGAAGCCAGCACCAGATCGGGCTCGGCAGCGATAATTTTCTCGAGATCCGGTGAAGAGAAGCCGCCCACCCTGGGTTTGTCTTCGACGGCAGGGGGGTAGTCCGAATAGTCGTCTACTGCTACCACCCTCTCTTCCAGGTTAAGGGCATACAGGATCTCTGTGTTGTGTGCGGAAAGGGAAACGAGACGTTGCGGTTCCTTTTGCAATGAGAACTCCCGGCCGGTTTCGTCAGTGATGGTAATCGGGAAGCCGGCCTCGCCTCCGGACGGAGTTTGCCCGCCGTTCGATTGTGGTGAGCTAATAGCCGGTGGAGCCGGAGGTGGGGCGCAGGACAGCGCAAGCATTAATACCGATGTGATAGTCAGGGCAAGATAGGAACGCAAATGATTACCTCCTCGGGCAAACTTGCGAGGTGCCTGTTACCCTGGAGGTGAGAGCAGCAAAGAAAAACCCTTGCCTGCGAGTTGGTGGCAAGGGGCACGAGCCGCTGGTACGCTCGTTCTGCCAGCGTCCTCTCTCTCGAAGGCCTACGGCACCTTAGTAACGGCAGGTATCCTGGCTTCTGGCCCAATTCGACCAGTCACAGTTGCGGGACAGCGCCGGTATCGCACCGGACTTCCCCTTTTCAGCCCAGCCTTTCGGACAGGGTCACCGTTACCGCTTTTTAATACGATCACTCTATCAGCATGCATCTTCCTTGTCAACGGCGAGGCGTTCGACGGTCTCTATCTCTACGGCTGAAGCCCGTCGGCTTTTTGGACTGGTATGGAGATCGCCGCAGTCGTGCCTTTCCCTGATTTGCTGTCGACTATTATCTCACCACCCATGGCTTCTACCAGTTGCTTCACTATAGATAGTCCGAGTCCGGCACCAGGAACGTATCTGACCTGGTTTGCTTCTCCTCGGAAGAAGGGATCGAATAGCCGATCCATCTCTTCTCTGGGAATGCCGAAGCCTCTGTCGCTGACATCGATACGCAGCCGATTCTCCTGGAAAGAAATATCGATTTCTATAGGGGAGTCGCTAGGGGAAAAGTTTAGAGCGTTGCGTATTAGTCTCACCAATATGGATTTTAATTTTGCCTCATCGACGAGGACGGTAGAGAGGGAATCAGCCGCATTGACTGCTACTCGATGGCTATCGCTCACCCCAGCCACTTCATCGACAACTTCTATCACCAATGAGGTTGGATCGGTAGGAGCGGGGGTAAACGACATCAAACCCGACTGAAGGTCAGCAAACAGGATGATATCGTCGACGATCTCCGCCAGTCGCACGGAGCCCTGATTCACCAGGCCGGCTACCTGCTGTAACTGTTCCGGATCGAGCAGGCGTTGCATCAGCAATTCGCTACCTGCCTGCACGAAACTGAGAGGAGTCCGCAGTTCATGGGAAATCGTAGAGATCAACCGCGATTTCATTTCGCTAAGCTCACGTAGCGCGGCAGCCTCGCCCTTTTGTCGATGATGACGCAGGTTCTGCATAGCAAGAGCTGCGATATCGGCCAGCGTCCTGAGGAGGTCAATCTCTCGAGGCGTGAAGCTGTTAGCTTCAAGAGCCCTGACCACAGCGATCAAACCCATCAACTCCCCTTCGAGCATCAATGGAACCAGCGCAGCATAGCGAAGCTCCTGAGAAAGCGAATCCCGTAGAGTGCCTAGCTGCTCGATGTCGCCATCACTGACGGCTACTACATCCTTCGTTTCCAGCAACCGACCGATAGCGGGCACCCCTTCCAACCTTAGAGGAGCCGACTCGAACTCCTCGGCTTTCTTGGAATGGCCATTGCAGCGCCAGCTTGGTTCGAACTCCTTACGCTCTGCCACCCATCGCCAGGTAGAGCATCGATCACACTCAACAACTGTTGGGGCTATTTCAACTATCGACCTCAGCAGATTCGGCTCCTCGATCTCAGATGTTAGAGCTCGAGTAACTCGAAGGAGAACCGCTGAGGATTCCGCCTCCTGCTTTTGGATCTGATAGGAGCGCCTCGACTCGATCGCGGAAGCAGCCCAAACGGCTAACGTAGAGAGGATGGAGAGATCTTTTTGCTGGTACGCCCCTTCCCGGTAGCGTTGGACGGTGACTAGCCCGAGGACTTGATCGCCGGAGAGCATCGGAGCGCCCATCCAAGAGAGCGGGTAGCTCCCATCTTCGAGCTGGAAGCTACGGACGAGCAACGGCTTACCCATACGTACAACCAGGTCGCTCAAACCATCCCCGAGTTCTCGCGTCTGGGGAACTTGCCTTACACCCCTATCGATAAGGAACTCGTAGGTGATCTGATTCGGGCCGGGGCCACATAGGGCGACGGAGAAGGACTCCGCACCTAGCAGTTTCGCCGTCTGGGCCCAGATAGCCTCGTACACCTTTTCGAGCGCTTCTGCCACGATTTTCTCCGGGGAGTAAGGGTTGGTGAGCTCCCTGTAATTAGATTAGGTTACTTGTCGACTTTTCACAAGGGCTATTAGTCCCTGAAGTGCAAGGACGTATCCGATATGACCCATCCCGGAAAGTTGACCGGTGACTACCGGCGCTGTTAACGACACATGTCGAAATGGTTCCCTGGAGTAGATATTCGAGAGATGTACCTCGATAATCGGTATAGTTAGGTAGGTAAGGGCGTCTCTCAGCGCTACGCTGTAATGAGTGAGGGCTGCTGGGTTGATTATTAGCCCGTCTACCTCACCCTCTAACCCCTGAATATAGTCAATTATCGCACCTTCGCTATTGCTTTGAAAGAACTGAATTTCGACCCCCGCTTCACGGGCTTTCTCTCCCAATAAGTTCTCTATCGCGGCTAAGGTCATTGTGCCGTAAATATCGGTTTCCCGTTTGCCTAATAGATTAAGGTTGGGGCCGTTTACTACCGCTATCTTCATTACAACTTCTCCCATGCGGAATGCTGCGTCCTGCGTGCTGATACCTGTTGCTTATCCCCCATCACTCGGTAACCAACGACTGCAACACCTCTCGCACTACTTCCAGGGGCACATCGCGCTTTATGTCTACTTTCCCGATACCGTCGGGCAACACCCAAGTAAGCTTTCCCTGTTGGAGCTTTTTGTCGTGGCCCATTGCCTCCAGCAACTGTTCCGCATCCAAACCCGGACAAGAAGTGGGCAACCTATACATCCTAAGCAGCTCCTTCTGCCGCCGGGCAACGTCCGGCTTTAGCATCCCTATACGCACCGCGACTTCTGCTGCACCCACCATACCTACCGCCACGGCCTCTCCATGCTTGTAAGAGGTATACGATGTGACAGCCTCAACGGCGTGGCCGATCGTGTGGCCGTAGTTGAGGATGGCCCTCAGCCCAGCTTCTTTCTCGTCTTTCCCTACTACAGATACTTTGAGCTCGATACAGCGACCGATAACCTCATCCATAGTCGTTCCCTTAAGCCCCAGCAGCAGCTCAACATCGCGCTCGAGTCGTTGGAACAGATCGCTGTCCAGGATAACCCCGGTCTTAATAATCTCAGCCATGGCTGCGGATAGCTCCCTCGCCGGAAGTGTGGCAAGGGTATCGGTATCCGCCACAACCAGGGATGGCGGATAGAAAGCGCCGATTAGATTCTTCCCGCGAGGGTGGTTAACGGCAACTTTCCCTCCGACACTCGAGTCCACCTGCGCTAGCAGACTGGTAGGCAACTGGACAAACCGGAGGCCTCGCAGGAAAGTAGCAGCCACAAAGCCAGCTAAGTCACCAACTACACCCCCTCCGAGAGCTATCAGGAGGTCGCGTCTCTCAGTTCCGGTTTCTACCAACCAATCGTAAATCCTGGATGCCATTTTCAGCGACTTGCTGGATTCGCCGCTCTGCACCCGAAAGGTAGAAACCTTAAAATCATCCTCCCGTAGCCGCTCCTCCAAAGCGCCGCCATACCGATGGTGCACCTGCTCGTCTGCCACCAGTTTGACGTTCCCCCGGAGCCCTGCATCACAGAGCAGCTTCCCGACGGATGCGAGCAGCCCTCGCCCCACCAGCACATCGTATCGCCCCGCGGCCGCCACTATCTCTATCCGGTTCATCTTTTCTCCCAGAGAATATTCCTATAATTTCTTACCACTCTATGTCACAACAGCTTCTCAGCTTGCCGGCGATGCTGGCTGTCACCTGCTCGATATCGAGCCCCTCCGTATCGACCACTATTCCTGCTATCGACCGGTAGATGGGATCTCGCGCAGCCATAAGAGCCAGCAATCGAGTCCTGGGATCTCCTGATGCTAGCAGCGGTCTCGGTTCATCGGCTGCGTCTTTCGTCAATCGGGAGATTAGGGTGTCGATATTTGCCTCCAGAAGAACCACGACGTTGCCCCTCGAAATCTCTTGGCGGTTAATTGGGTCCATTATCGCTCCGCCCCCGACTGCTACCACCCGTTTGCGTCCGCCAAGAGCCCGTTTAACGGCCTCGGCCTCAAACCTGCGAAACGTCGCCTCGCCCTCAGCGGAGAATATTTCGTGAATCCGACGGCCGGCCGTTCGCTCCACGTCTGCGTCGGTATCGAAGAACTCCCACCCCAACTGTGTCGCCAGTAGCCTGCCTACGCTGGATTTCCCGCTTCCGCTCAAACCTATCAACACGATGTTCATATCGAGTCCATGAAGGCGTTGTAGTTTCGGTCGATCTCATCTACCGAGTCGCCGCCGAACTTCTCCAGAAAAGCATCGGCCAACACCAGAGCCACCATCGCTTCCCCAACCACCCCTGCAGCGGGAATGACGCACACATCGCTGCGCTCTTGGGCCGCCGCCACGGGCTGCTTCGTCGCCAAATCCACCGAGGGGAGCGGGTTCATCAAGGTAGGTATCGGTTTGGCAACGCAGCGCAGGACGATGAGTTCACCGTTGCTCATCCCCCCCTCGATACCTCCAGCGTTGTTGCTACGGTGCTGCCAATTCCCTTTCCTATCTCGCAAGATCACATCGTGATATTGTGATCCCGGTCGACCGGTGCCTTCGAAGCCGAGCCCCACGTCTACACCCTTAACCGAATTGATGCTCATCAACGCTCCGGCCAGCCGTGCGTTCAGCTTCCGATCCCACTGAACGTAGCTTCCCAGGCCAGGCGGAACGCCGTAGGCTACTATCTGAAAAACGCCTCCTAGAGTGTCGCCTGCCTGCCTTGCTTCATCGATCGTTTGGATCATCTTTGCGGCCGCATCCGGATCAGGGCACCTCATGGGCGATCTCTCCACAGAGTTCCAATACCGCTCGGCGTCACCTCCCCAGGTCCCGCGGCTGGTCTCGGTAATCCAATCGGGCACCTTTGCGGACACATGGCCGATAGATATGGTCTGGCTGCGCACCTCTATCCCAAAATAGGAGAGTAGCTTTCGCGCCACGGATCCAACAGCTACCCTCATAGCCGTCTCCCTGGCGCTTGCCCTTTCCAAAACGTTGCGAGCATCCGCGTGGCTATACTTCAACACTCCTGGCAGGTCTGCGTGCCCCGGACGAAGCCGAGTGACCGGTTCCCCGGGCTTTTCTACCGGTTCCACCGCCATCTTTTCCTGCCAGTTAACCCAATCACGATTCTGGATCTGAAGGCTTATCGGACTGCCGAGAGTGAAGCCATGTCGGACACCCGATAGGATCTGGACTCTGTCCTGCTCTATCCGCATCCTTCCGCCGCGGCCGTAACCCATCTGGCGTCGTCGAAGCTGAGTATCGATATCCTCCGGCAGCAGG
>JBMNNU010000254.1:0-4924 GCA_050942695.1 Chloroflexota bacterium | reverse complement strand
GGCCGGCACCCCCTCCAATATACCTATCAACCCCTGGCCATGGGACTCGCCCGCAGTCAACAATCGCAACACTCTTAACATGAAGGCGGGCCTCCTGAAACAGACTCGAGGTCGCTCCAAAAAGTGGGGTAAGAAACATCCGCTGCTTCCGCATCCTGGATGACCAATCCCCCATCGATGGCGAGAGCCGCAACTGACAGCGCCATAGCCATCCGGTGGTCGCCGTAGCTCTGGCAGGTAGCGCTTTTGAGCTTTCGACCGCCTCGAACCAGCAAGCCATCGGGCAACTCATCTACGTCGCCCCCCAACCTGCTAAGTTCCGTCACCAAAGCCCGGATGCGATCAGTTTCCTTCACCCTCAACTCGGCGGCATCTGCAAACCTCGTTTCCCCCTGTGCGAATAGCGCTGCCACTGCGAGCACAGGTATCTCGTCGATCAGCCTGGGCACGAGGTCACCCTCTACCGTTACCCCTCTAAGGCTGCTCGAGCGGGCCACCAGGTCGGCCACAGCTTCTCCATTTCGCTCCCCTATGTATCGTACCTCCAGGTCGGCGCCCATGGAGCGAAGCACTTCGAGCGCTCCAGTCCTGCCTGGGTTCATACCCACGCTCTTTATAGCGATCTCCGCGTCTGGATGAATAGCCGCCGCAACTAACCAGAACGTAGCTGATGAGATATCACCCGGCACCTGGATGTTCAGTGGGACGAGAGGCTTTCCGGGTACGAGGGTGATCACGCCACCTACTACATCAAGCTCCGCTCCCTGGGCTCTAAGCATCCTCTCTGTATGGTCACGAGAGGGCTGAGGCTCTCTGATAATGGTCGAGCCTTGGGCTTGCAACCCGGCCAGAAGGAGAGCCGTTTTTAGCTGGGCGCTGGCTACAGGCAGCGTGTAATCGATCCCCTCGAGTGCAGAGCCCTGGATGACGAGCGGCGGAAGGGTATCGCCGCGCCGGGCAAACAGCCGGCCTCCCATCTTTCGAAGTGGATCGATCACCCTCCTCATCGGCCGAGATCGCAACGAGGCATCGCCCGTCAGGATCGAAAGAAACGGTTGCCCGGCTAACAGGCCGGATAACAGCCTCATGGTAGTGCCAGAGTTGCCTGCATCCAACAGGTCATCCGGCTCACGCAGGCCCCCAAGCCCTACACCGGTAACCTTTACATCGCCTGTCTCTAACCAGTCGATAGCCACTCCAAGCGATCGCAAGCAGCGCATCGTGGAGGCGCAATCGGCTCCCGGCCCCAGGTTCGATAAGACCGCCTCGCCCTCAGCTATCGCATTCAGGATCAGTGCTCGATGGGATATGGACTTGTCCCCCGGCATCGCCAGGTCGCCCACCAGCCTTCGCGCCTGCCGCACGGCACGAGTGCGGGGGCTGAGTCCTGGGTCCTGAGTCCCGAGTCCTGAGGACGATTCTGGGTTCTGAGTTCTGGGTTCTGGGTTCCGGGCATCTCCCATCTCCCTGTGGGGGAGGGGCCGGGGGTGGGGTCCGACTCCCTGTCCCCGTGTCTCCGCGTCTCCCTGTCTCCCTGTCTCCTCGTCCCTTATGTCTTTCATAGTCACCCCGCCATCGCCAGGCTGGTCTCAGCCCCAGATACCTTCTTGCCCACGGCCTTTCCTACCATCTGGAGCGATTTCATCAACTCGCCAAAGTGGGTCAGGTTCAGCGATTGAGGTCCATCACACAGAGCAACATCGGGATTCGGATGGACTTCTACCAGGAGACCGTCGGCACCTGCTGCTACAGCAGCCATAGCCATCGGTTTTACCAGATACCACTTCCCGGTGCCGTGGCTGGGATCGACGATAACAGGCAGGTGACTCTGCCGCTTGACCACCGGCACGGCGCTGAGGTCCAGGGTGTTCCTTACTGCCGTCTCGAAGGTGCGGATCCCCCGTTCGCAAAGGATCACATTGAAATTGCCCTCTGACATGATATATTCGGCAGCCATCAACCATTCCTCAATAGTCGCCGCCATGCCTCGTTTCAGCAGCACCGGCTTGTCGATGCCCCCAACCTCTCTCAATAGTGGATAGTTTTGCATGCTGCGAGTACCAATCTGTAGGATATCGGAGTGTTCGGCGACGATAGCCACCTGGTCCGGCTCCATAACCTCCGTGACTATCTTCAAACCGGTACGCTCCCGCACCTCTGCCAGGATCCGAAGTCCATCTTCTCCCATGCCTTGGAAGGAGTAAGGGGATGATCGCGGCTTAAAGGCGCCACCTCGCAACACCGTAGCCCCGGCAGCCTTGACTGCAAGAGCAGTCTCCATCATCTGGTCGAAGCTCTCGACTGAGCAGGGTCCAGCCATCACTGTCAGTTCCCCTCCCCCGACATCCACTCCTCCCAATCGCACGATGCTGTCTGCGGGGCTGAACTCCCTGCTGGCCAGTTTGTAGGGCTTGGATATGGGGGTAACCCTTTCAACCCCCGGGAGCAACTCCAACTGCTCCCCCAACTGCGGCTCGAAGCGGGTACCGATCACCCCGATCACGGTCCTTTCCTCCCCTCCTGAGCGGTGGCCTTGCAGCCCTTTGCTCTCTAGGCGGCTCATGACCGCCTGAATCTGTGGCTCCGTGGCATAGCTGGACATGATTACGATCATCCCAGTACTCCTTCCTTTCACTTCCGCAAAATCGAGACAAAAATGAAGGAGCAGAGGATTTCTCCTCTGCTCCTTTCGGCATGACGGGGTTTAGGGGTTCCTCAGCGCTGAGCGCTAAGTAGGAACCCCGTCATGCCGTACTGTAAAAATAATAGCCGAATAGATTAATTGACATTACTCTCGAGCCGAAGTGCTTCTTCCAGCCAATACAGGCTTATGTCGCCAGTATAGGGATGTTGCTTAGCTATGTCAACATCAGTTTTACCAGTATTTTAGCTTTTACTCGCGATTTGCCATGTGGAACCAATCTTTTTAACTTGGCCTTTACTCTCCAGGTATTTCAGGTGAGCGATGGCCTCACCACAAGCGAACCATTTTTGAGACACAGGGAACTGCTCCCACGACTTGTAACTCAGGTCCCAGTCCATCCTTGAGGCTACTGTATAGCCATCCATTCCACCGTGCGCTTCCAGTAGAGCAACTATCTCCCGGCACCGGATATTGTGGTGATCCTGAAGCTGCCGGATCCTTTCACGAAAATTGGTGAAGAGGTTTCTATGCCCTGGAAGGACGAGGTCGACATCGAGCCGAGACACCATCTCTAGGCTTTCCATGTACTCTTGAAGGGGGTTCCTGTCGTCTGTCCAGTGGGAGATATTGGGAGTAATATGATCCAGGATGTGATCGCCGGAGACCAAAAGCTTCTTATCGGGTTCGTACAGACAGATATGGGCGGGGGTGTGGCCGGGCGTCAAGACACATCTGAAACGGTAGTCGCCATACTCGAGGAGATCACCATCAGCAAGATGGGTGAACTTCACCTTCCCATCCGGGAGGCCGAACCTTTGCGCGGGGTGCCTGGTTATCGCCTGCTCCGATTCCTCGACGGGGAAACCGTTCGATCGCGAGTATTCCGCCATCTCGTCCCAGCGGATCCCATTGCTCAAGATCTCAGCATCCTGCCGGCTCATATATATTTTCGATCCGTATTCCATGAAATCTCCGGTGAGGCCGGAATGGTCGGCATGCAGATGGGTTACAAAGACGTCAAGCGTGGAGAGTTCGACTTCTAGCTCCCGCAGACCTGCCATTAGCGCCGTTCGGCACTCCTCTCGGGCAAATCCGGTATCGATAAGCAGGCTACGGCCATCCCCCTGAACCAGGTAAGCATTCAGCGCTTTCAGTGGGTTCTTAGGCAGGGGAACATCGATCCTATATAGTTTTGGCAGGACTTTCTCTACCACGCTCTCGTCTCCAAATATGGTACTGCACTCGGGGCTTTACACAGGGCAAGCAGGGACGTTGCTGGATGAGGTTACTCCCGAGCAAACGTTGGGCAAAATAGCGGGGCCAGCGAGAACACCGGCCCCGCTCTATCAACTATACTCGGACGAACTTCTGGAAGGAGTGGCAATCCTCAGGGGCCAGTCCCTTGCTGACCCACTCAGTCCAGACCACCTCTCCCACATAGATGGACCCTTCCGAGTCCACGCAGATGCAGTGAGGAGCGGCGAACTGGCCGGGCTCACAGATGTTCAGGTTGCCCCAGCGATGCAGCAGTTTACCGTCCATATCGAAGATGGCAACGCGGCCTGGCTGATCCGCCTCGAATGGAGTCGGTCGCGAGAAGGTCCGCTGGTTCTTGTGGTAGCAGTTCTCGGAGATATAGATCAGCCCATCCTTGACGTAGATGCCCGTAGGACGCTGGATCCCCGTCCACATATCCAGGTACTTGCCATCCCGCGTGAATATCTGAATCCGGTCGTTCTCACGGTCGGCTACGAACACTCGCCCGTCTTCCATCACCCATACGTCGTGAGGCAGATTGAACTGGCCAGGGGCGGTTCCTGGCTCGCCCCAGGACTGGATCAACTGCCCGTCGGCGGTGAAGCGGTGGACCCGAGCGTTAGCGTAGCCGTCGGTTATGTACAGTTCGCCGTCGGGAGCGATTGAGATGTTAGTAGGCTTGTTGAATGGAGGCCCGCCGTGCTTGATGCTGGCCAGCTTGCTGTACAGGTCGGGCAGATTGCCGTCGTATCCGGTATCTGAAGGTACGCCGGGCGTACCGAGGGTCATCAATAACTCGCCGTTGGGGGAGAACTTGCGCACGCAGTGATCGCCGTCGTCTACGCACCACACGGAACCGTCCGGCCCGATCCTAATCCCGTGGGTGCGCCCTTTGAACATCCCCTCGGCCCAGGATGTCACGAACGTGCCATCTTTTTCGTAAACGATCACCCTTGGATCGTGCCGAGTAAGCATGTAAACGCGGTCGTTAGCATCGACGCCTACGCCCACCACATCCTTATG